>JBKJTK010000522.1:0-2657 GCA_046590875.1 Chiayiivirga sp. | reverse complement strand
TTCCTCGTTGGATTTCAGGTCCGGCGCGAAGCCGCCTTCGTCGCCAACCGCGGTGGAAAGCCCGCGCGACTTCAGCACTGACTTCAAGGCGTGGAAGATCTCCGTACCTGCGCGCAGCGCTTCGGAAAACGTTTCGAAGCCGACCGGCAGCACCATGAATTCCTGCAGGTCGACATTGTTGTCGGCATGCGCGCCCCCGTTGATGATGTTCATCATCGGCACCGGCAACTGCACGTCACGTGCACCGGCCAGATGCTTCCACAACGGCAGGCCGCGACTCGCCGCCACCGCATGCGCGTTCGCCAGCGAAACGCCCAGCAACGCATTCGCGCCGAGCTTGGCCTTGTTCTCGCTGCCGTCGAGTTCGATCAGCTTGCGATCGACTCCCGTCTGATCGGCGGCATTGAAGCCCTTGAGCGCAGTCGCGATCGCCCCGTTGACGTTGGCGACGGCTTTCTGCACGCCCTTGCCGAGATAACGCGTCTTGTCTCCATCGCGTAGCTCGACGGCCTCTTTGGTACCTGTCGATGCGCCCGAAGGCACAGCCGCACGACCGACGTGGCCGCTGGCCAGCGTGACTTCGGCCTCCAGCGTGGGATTGCCGCGGCTGTCGAGGATTTCGCGGGCGTGGATCTTGGTGATGGTGGTCATGGGCTCAGGTTCTTAGAGGTCGTGTTCTTCGATACCGGCGAGCTTCATAAGGTGGCGAAGCAAGCCGATTTTCAATGCGTCGTTGGCGTGAACCGGTACTGAGATGCGCGCCGGATGGCCGGTCTTGGTGTAGATGTGATGGCTGCCGTTGATGCGCCGCAGTTCCCATTCGTGGCGTTCCAGAATGCGCGCGAAGTCTTTTCCACTGACAGACTTCACACAGCGATATCCAGCACGCGGTCCGTGGGATCGAGCTGGATGTCCTGCATGTCGACCGACAAGCATCCGTCCACGGCCTCGTAAAGATTTGTGAGCAGTTCGTCGAAAGTCTCGCCTTGCGTCACGCAGCCGGGCAATGCCGGGACTTCCGCCCAATAGCCACCCTCTGCGGCCACGTGGACGATGACTTTGAGCTTCATGGAATCTCCAGAAAACCATTCTTCTTTGTAACGCGGTCGAGCTCGATCAGGGTTTCGAGCAAGGCCCGCATCTTCGGCAGCGGCCAGGCATTCGGGCCGTCGCTCAAGGCCACTTCAGGATTCGGGTGGGTCTCCATGAAAATGCCGGCGATGCCGACTGCCATCGCCGCGCGCGCCAGCACCGGCACGAATTCGCGCTGGCCGCCGGACTTGCCATCCGCACCACCCGGCAACTGCACCGAATGCGTCGCATCGAATACAACCGGGCAGCCGGTGTCACGCATCACTGCGAGGCTGCGCATGTCGGAGACGAGATTGTTGTAGCCGAAACTCGCGCCGCGTTCGCAAGCCATGATCTGGGTGTTGCCGGTGGCTTGCGCCTTGGCGGTGACGTGCTTCATCTCCCAAGGCGAAAGAAACTGGCCTTTCTTGATGTTCACCGGCTTGCCGGCACTCGCCACCTTCTGGATGAAATCGGTCTGGCGACAGAGGAACGCTGGCGTCTGCAACACGTCGACCACGCTCGTGACTTCATCCAGCGGTGTGTATTCGTGTACGTCGGTCAACACGGGCACATTCAACTGCCGCTTCACTTCGCTCAGCACCTTCAAGCCTGCTTCCAGACCCGGCCCGCGAAAGCTGGTGCCCGACGTGCGGTTGGCCTTGTCGAAGCTCGACTTGAAGATGAAGGGAATGCCGAGCGCGGACGTGATTTCCTTCAATTTTCCGGCCGTTTCCATCTGCAATTCGAGCGACTCGATCACGCACGGGCCGGCGATGAGGAAGAACGGTCGATCCAGGCCTACTTCAAATCCACAGAGTTTCATTTAAACACTTGCCTCGTTTTTATGTCCCCCTCTCCTTCAAGGAGAGGGCTGGGGAGAGGATGGTGTCGATCTTGTCGATCCGCACCTGTTGAACACCACCCTTCCCCGACCCTCCCCCTGATGGGAGGGAGAAGAGCATCAGGCACTCGCTTCCTTCAACAACCTTCCACCCGCCTTGTGCTCGCGCGCGGCGCGCACGAAGCCAACGAACAGCGGATGGCCGTCGCGCGGGGTGGAAAGGAATTCCGGATGCGCCTGACAGGCCACGAACCACGGGTGCTGCGGCAGTTCGATCATCTCCACCAGCGTGTCGTCCATCGACTTGGCCGCGATCACCATGCCCGCCTCTTCGAGCTGGGTGCGGTAGCGGTTGTTAAACTCGTAGCGGTGGCGATGGCGCTCCGCCACCACATCGCGGCCGTACATCGCGCGCGCCTTGGTGCCGGGCTTGAGTCGCTGTTCCTGCAGGCCCAGGCGCATGGTGCCGCCCAGGTCGGAGGTCTCGTCGCGGCGCTCGACTTCGCCGCCCGATCTGCGCCATTCAGTGATGAGACCGATCACGGGGTGCTCGGTGTTCCGGTCATTCTCGCTGCTGTTCGCACCAGCCATCCCGCAGACATTGCGTGCGAAATCGACCACGGCGGCCTGCATCCCGTAGCAGATGCCGAAGTACGGCACGCCTTGCTCACGCGCGTACTTCGCGGTGGCGACCTTGCCCTCGAAACCGCGATCGCCGAAACCGCCTGGCACCAGGATGCCG
>JBKJTK010000297.1:0-10882 GCA_046590875.1 Chiayiivirga sp. | reverse complement strand
CAGGCACGCCATGTGCTGCCCTGGGCGATCGCACGGATCAAGCGTGCTTTCCCGCAGGTCAGCGTGCACCTGCGCCCGGTCGACGAAGGCGAGGTACTGGAGCAACTGGCGCGTGGTGAAGCCGACTTTGCGGTGATCAGTACCTCCGGCGAAGTCCCGGTCGGCGGTCTGGCCGTGCCGCTTTACCGCTGGCGTCGCGTGGTGCTGGTGCCCGTCGGTCATGCGCTCGCCAAGCACCCGACGGCTCCGACATTGGCGTCGCTCGCGGCGCATCCGCTGGTGAGTTATGAATCCTCCTCGCGGCCGGATTCCTCATTACGCCGGGCTTTCGCCAACGCCGGCCTGGAACCGAACTTCGTGCTTACCGCGCGCGAGGCGGACCTGATCAAGACCTACGTGCGCGCCGGCCTCGGCGTCGGCCTGCTGGCCGAGATGGCGCTGGGCACGCACGACGCCGACCTGCTCGCGTTGCCCGCGCCGGACGCCGTGCCCGAGTGCATCGCCTGGGCGGTGCTTCCGCGCGAACGCGTGTTGCGGGACTACGCGCTGGATCTGGTGGTGGCGCTGGCGCCGCAACTGGATCGACGCGATCTGCGGCGAGCGCTGGAAGGAAATATCGAACCCCATTGGCCAACCCCCCCGCAATGGGTGAGCGGGGGTTTCGAGCGGCGCTAGCCGCGAGCCCGCGTTCGAGCGACAGCGAGTTGCGACCGCGCAGCGTTCGCGCTCGCGCGCAAGTGCCTAGGTCAGTGTGAGATGCGCTGAGGAACTGCCGCGCGCCCGATCGAAAATCCGTTCGCCCTGACCCTTCGACAAGCTCAGGGCAGGGTACGCCTCACGGCGTATCGAAGGGCAAATCCGCGCGATTCCGCAGCACACGGACCGCTCATGCTTCGATAGCCGCAGGCTACCTGGTGCTGAGCTTGTCGAAGCATCAGCACGAACGGTTTGGATCGCGGCAGGCCTGCGGAGTTACTCGTGATACGGCCAAGACAGCGCATGCACCGCATCCACCAGCACCTTCAATCGTTCCGGATCGACGTCCGGCGAGATGCCGTGGCCGAGGTTGAACACGTGTCCGGGGCCCTTGCCGTAGCTGTCCAGCGCGGCGCCGACCTCGCTGCGGATCGCATCGGGCGAGGCGTAGAGCACAGTGGGATCGAGATTGCCCTGCAACGAGACCCGACCCCCCGTTCGCCGGCGCGCTTCTTCCAGCGACACCAGCCAATCCACGCCCACGGCCTCCGCGCCGCTGGCGGCGAGTTCTTCCAGATACGGCGCGTTGCCCTTGCCGAACACGATCAGCGGCGTGCGTTCGGCGCCCGTGCCGCGATCGAGTTCCTGCGCGATGCGGGTGAGGTAGCGCAACGAGAACTCGCGATACAGCGCCGGCGCCAGCACGCCACCCCAGGTGTCGAATACCTGCAGCGCCTGCGCGCCGGCTGCGCGCTGCGCGGTCAGATACGCGATGACGGCTTGCGTGGTGATTTCCAGTATCCGGTGCAAGGCGGCCGGATCGCTGTAGGCCATGGCCTTGATGCGCGAGAAATTGTCGCTGCCGCCGCCTTCGATCATGTAGCAGGCAAGCGTCCAGGGGCTGCCGGAGAAACCGATCAGCGGCACGCGGCCGTGCAACTCACGCCGGATCAGGCGCACCGCATCCATCACGTAGCCCAGATCCATCTCCATGTCCGGCACCGCCAACTGTGCAATCTGGGCATGGGTCCGGATCGGTCGCTCGAACTTCGGACCTTCGCCTTCGACAAAATACAGGCCCAGGCCCATCGCGTCGGGCACAGTGAGGATGTCGGAGAACAGGATCGCGGCATCGAGATCGAAGCGCGCCAGTGGCTGCAGCGTCACCTCGCAAGCCAGCTCCGGTGTTTTCGCCAGCGCCAGGAAACTGCCGGCGCGGGCGCGGGTCGCGCGGTACTCGGGCAGGTAGCGCCCGGCCTGACGCATGATCCAGACCGGTGTGCAGTCGACGGGTTCGCGCCGCAGCGCGCGCAGGAAACGATCGTTGGTGAGGTTCATTCGTCGGGTATCTGGAAGCAGTGGATGGCGGCGCGCTCGCGGTGATGCACTTTTATCTCGGCGCCTCGGCACCTTGGGCGAACATGATCTGGAAGCCACGCTTGATCTGCGCATCGCGTGCCTTCTCGAAGGCGGCCACGGCCTGGTCCTGCTCCAGGTAGATCTCGCGTTTGAGCTGGATCTTGCCGCCGATCTGGCCCGATTCCCGGGTGAGAGTCCAGCCACCCAGCAGGTCCTGCTGCAGCATCAACTGGAAATAGCGCGGCGCCTCGCCGGCGGCGGGTTTTTGCTGGAGGAAGATGCGCATGCGCCCAGTTTAGTGGAGCTGACAGGAGAGTGAGCGTTTTCCGCCCGCTGCGGTCAGTCCAGGCGCTCGAACATTTCGCGTTCAGAGGTGCGGTCCGGGGCCGTTGCGGACGATTCCATCAGATACATGTCTCCGTCCTTCTCGATCATGCGCATCAGGTATGGCTTGCGGGAGCCGGAGGTCGGCACGAGGCTGACCACATCGCCGATTTTTGCCCAGGTCCCGGATTCAAAGGTTTCGTCCTGTCCGATGCAGCTCCAGCGCTGGAGTTGGTAGCGCCCGTCATCCACCAGTCGAATCTGTTCGCCGCCCAGCAATCCACGCCGCCAGGTCTGACCCGGTTGCGGCCCGGCATCGTAGCGGCCCATCACTATCATCAGTCCGGCCCCGCCCAGGATTATGGCCAGCACCAACGCCACGGCAGGGGAGATCGCAAATCCGGTCGTGCGCACTCAGCTGGCCAGGATGCGCAGGATGTCCGTGTCCGGCACGCCGGCGACGAGCTCGGCGCGGCCCACGCCGCGCCACAGGATCAGGCGCAGCTTGCCGGAGACGGCTTTCTTGTCCAGTCGCATAAGCTCCAGCAGCTGCGCGGGATCGGCGTCGCCGCGTGGGAACAACGGCAGCCCCAGGCGTGCCAGCAGATGCGACAAACGCTCCGCATCCTCGGGGGGCGCGTGTCCGAGCGCTGCGGACAATCGGGCGGCCATCAACATGCCGATCGCGACGGCCTCCCCGTGCAGCAGTGCGCCATAGCCGCCGGCGGTTTCGAGCGCGTGGCCAAAGGTATGACCGAAATTGAGCAGGGCGCGCTCGCCTTGCTCGTGTTCGTCGCGCGCCACGATCCCGGCCTTGTGTCGGCAACTGCGTTCGACCGCTTCGGCCAGCGTTTCCGGATCGCGTCCGAGCAGGGCGGTGGAGTGCGCTTCGATCCAGGCAAAAAAATCCGGATCGCGGATCGCGCCGTACTTCACCACTTCCGCCAGTCCGGCACGCAGTTCACGTATCGGCAGGGTAGTGAGCGTGTCCGTGTCGGCAATCACCGCGCTGGGTTGATGGAACGCGCCGACCAGGTTCTTGCCCTGCGGCAGGTCAACCGCAGTCTTGCCCCCGACCGAGGAATCCACCATTGCGAGCAGTGTGGTTGGCAGTTGAACGAACGCCACGCCGCGCATCCAGCAGGCCGCGGCGAAACCCGCCAAGTCACCGACCACGCCACCTCCGAGCGCGACGACGGTAGCATCGCGACTGGCGCGCAAGTCCGCCAAGGCATCGATGACTTCGCCAAAACGGGCCAGCGTTTTTTCGCTCTCGCCCGGTGGCAGCACCAGGGTCCGCACCCGATGCGATGCCAACGCGGTTTCGACGCGGGTCAAATACAGCGGGGCGACATTGGCGTCGGTGACGATCAACACATCGCGGCCGCGAATTACCGCAGCCCAGTCGCCCTGCGCCAGCAATCCGGAACCGATGCGGATCGGATAACGCCGCGCGCCGAGTTCGACCGTCAGCTCGCGCACGCCGCTCATGCCGCGTGCTCAGGCGCTTGCGGCATTGCGTTTGCCGTGCGTGCATCGTCGCTACGCTGCCAGCGCGTGGCGAGTTGGGTCAGCAGGCCATCGACCGCGGACGCCACGCTGGCGTGTTCGGAACGCCAAGTCAGGTCGGCGATTTCGCGATACAGCGGCCCGCGCTGCGCGGCCATCGCCGTCAGGCGCTCACGTCTATCGGGCGCACGCAGTAGCGGTCGGGCGCGGTCGCGTTGCAAGCGTTGCAGTTGACGCTCGACATCGGTTTCCAGATAAACCACGTAACCGGAGCTCGCCAGCAGGCGACGGGTGTCGGGATCGAGCACCGCACCACCGCCGGTCGCGATCACCTGCCCGCGCCCCGTGCACAGTTCTGCCAGCAGGGTCCGTTCGCGCTGGCGGAATCCGACCTCGCCTTCGAGTTCGAAGATCAGGTTGACGGTCGCGCCGGTCAGTGCTTCGAGTTCGATATCGGCATCCACGAAGCGCAGCGCCAGCCGCTTTGCCAGGCGTTGCCCGATCGAGGTCTTGCCGGCGCCCATGGGGCCGATCAGGATCAGATTCGGGGCTGGATTCATGGCGCGATGCTAACATTCGCGCCCCGCGGCAGATGCTAGCATCGGCGCCCTGCGGCGCTCGCGCCGGATACCGGATTTTCTGTGCAGATGTTGCGATTTTTCATTCTCTTCATGGTGCTGCTCACCGGCCTGTTCAGCCTGCGCATCACCAATTTCATGCGTGATGCGGTAACGCTTCCCTTTACCGGGGTGCTGGCCGATATCAGCGCCTTCCTGATCATGCTGTTCGACCGCGACGTGATCTCGTACGGGGTGATCATCCAGAGCCAAAGTACCGGCTTCGCGGTGGCGATCGCGCCCGGCTGCGACGGCATCGAGGCGGTGATCATCCTGGTCGCGGCGATCGTGGCCTTTCCGAGTCCGTGGAAGCACAAGATGGTCGGCATCGGCTTGGGCTTCATCGCGATTCAGGCCCTGAACCTGGTGCGCATCATCAGCCTGTTCTACCTTGGGCAATGGGATCGGACCTGGTTCGACTGGTTCCATCTGTATCTGTGGCAGGCCTTGATCGTGCTCGATGCGCTGGCGGTGTGGCTGGTGTGGCTGCGCTATCTGCCGCGACGCACCGCGCGCGACGTAGCGCCGGGAGGGGTACGGCCGCAGCCGGGTTTGGTATAGTCGTGTAACAATTCGGCACCGAATCTGGGAGGGTTCCATGTCCACCGTTACCAAAGTGATCGAAGTTTCGGCCTCGTCCACCAAGAGCGTCGAGGATGCGGTACAGGTCGGCCTGAGCCGTGTCGCAAAGACTGTCAAGCACGTCCGCGGCGCGTGGGTTAACGACATCAAGTGTCAGACCAGCGACGACGGCAAGATCACCGAATGGCGCGTCAATATGCGCGTCAATTTCCTCGTCGATTGACACATTCGCCTTCGACAGGCTCGGCATGTACGGATGGCTGTGGCGGCACGCGTGCCGTGCCCGCATACAAGACGACGACCGCAGGAAAGGATAACGACGCATGGCAGCACGGCAGAATCTGATCGGCTTGCTCGAAGACGATCCTGACCAGGCCGCGCTGTTTCGCCTGTGGCTGGAAGGCCACGGCTACGCGACCCGGCACTATCCGCAGGCGGCCGAGTTCCGCCGCAAGCTTGGTGCCGAATCGGTCGACCTGCTGCTGCTGGACTGGAATCTGCCGGACGAGAGCGGGATTGAAGTGCTGCGTTCGCTGCGCGAGGGCGGACACTCGCGCTTGCCGGTGTTGTTCCTGACCGCGCGCAACGAGGAAGAGGACATCGTGGCGGGCCTGCGCGCCGGGGCCGACGATTATCTGACCAAGCCGCCCAAGCAGGGCGAGTTGCTGGCGCGGGTGGCGGCACTGTTGCGTCGGGGTGGGTTCCAGGACGATCCCACTGAAGAGGAAGACGCGACGCCGTTCCGGATCGATGCACAACGTCGTCGCGTGACCTTGAACGAGCGCGAGATCGTGCTGACCGAGCGCGAATTCGACCTCGCCTTGTTCCTGTTTCGTCGTCGTGGTCGCGTTGTAAGTCGCGACGCCCTGCTGGAAGGCGTCTGGAACATCCGCGGTGACGTCGCCACGCGTACCGTCGACACCCACATCAGCCGATTGCGCAAGAAGCTGGAGCTGTCCGGCGAGCACGGCTGGCGGTTGAACGCGGTTTACCAGCACGGCTACAGGCTCGAACAGGCCTGAGTACCCGTGCCCCGACACCCCTCCCTCGGGACGATCGCGCCGCCGCCCGCCACCCTCACGATGCGAACGACCGCGTGCAAACTCTGTCTGCTCGGTCCTCCCGGAGTCGGCAAGTCCAGTTTGGCGCAGCGTTTATTGTACGACCGGTTCCCGGCCGGGGAAGAACGCCCGGGCGTCACGCTCACGGCACACCGGCTGCCATCGGATCAAGGTGAATCGCCGACGCTCATGGTCTGGGACGTCGCCGGCAACAGCGCGCTGGACACTTTGGGCCAGGCATTTCTCAGTGGCGTCGATGCCGTGGCGGCGGTGGCAGACGCGCGCTCCGCGACCAGCATCGCACTTGCCCTGACGTTGATCGCGCAAGCGCGACGACTTCATCCCGGCGTGACCGCCGCCGTGTTGTTGAACAAATGCGATCTGCCGACGGCGCGCGCGGTGCCGGCGGTGATGCTGCCGGACGTGCCGATGTTCGAGGTCTCAGCCCGCGATGGGCGCGGCGTGAACGCTGCGTTTACCGAACTGTCGACGCGCGCCCGAGGGCTTCAGGGTAAGCCGTAGCGTCCGCAACGCTGGAGAGCGGGTGCCGCTTCCCGCACAATGAACGCTTCGGCGGCGTCGGCCGTGCAGCGTGATCCGGATGAACCAAGATCTTTTTGCCGAAGCCCTGGTGCGTTTCCGCGAGCTGCTGGACGAGGCACGTGCCTCCGGCGACCCTGAACCCACGGCGATGACGCTGGCCAGCGCCACGCCAGAGGGCCGCATCTCTGCCCGTACCGTGTTGCTGAAGGCCTTTGATGAGCGCGGTTTCGTGCTCTACACCCATTACGGCAGCCAGAAGGGGCGCGAACTGCAGGCGCATCCGCAGGCGGCGCTGCTGTTCCACTGGAAGAGCATCGGTCACGGCGTGCAGGTGCGGATCGAGGGTGCGGTCGAGCTCGTGGCAGCGGCCGAAGCCGATACCTATTTCGCCCTGCGCCCGCGCCCGAGCCAGATCGGCGCCTGGGCCTCGATCCAGTCCGAAACCCTGCCGGCACGCGAAGATTTCGAGCGCCGCATCGCGCAGTACGAACGCCAGTTCATGGGCGGCGCGGTACCCCGTCCGCCGACCTGGTCGGGCTTCCGCGTCGTGCCCGACCGGTTGGAATTCTGGTACGGCGCCGAGTTCCGTCTGCACGAGCGCCACCTCTATGAACGGCTAGAGGGCGGCTGGCAAAAACGCATGCTTTACCCGTAGTTAATTGCGAAAGACCGGGCTCCTGCCCGGCTTTCGCGCAAACGGTCCGGGCGGAGCCCGGCCACGTTTGCCGGCGCCTCCGCTTCGCTCCGTTGCCGTCGGCACATCCGTGTGCCGAGATTTACGTGACCCGGGATTTCCGCACCGAATTCAGTATCGTGACGATCTGGCCACGCTGGCACGACAGGTCTAAGCTATGCGCCGGGGATCTACAGGGGAGCAGGGCGATGAGCGTAGTTCAGCAACGAATGGGCGGTGATCGCCGCCAGCAGGTGCATCGATCGGCCGAGCGCCGGGTGGGTGAGCGCCGCATGGTGTGTGATCTCGGCCCGGAGCCGGAGTTCCGTGTCCACGACGACCGCCGCGTCGCGGAGCAGCGCTGCGAAGAGCGGCGACAGGGCGAACGCCGCGTGTGTCTGCCGGGAACGGTACGCTGCTGACCGGCGTCGAGGGGCAGGGCCGCAGGGGCCCGCGGCGCATCGTCTGCCTAACTGAAGAACCGACCGAAACGCTGTACCTGCTTGGCGAGCAGGATCGCATCGTCGGCATTTCCGGTTTCACGGTGCGGCCGCCACAGGCGCGTCGCGACAAGCCCAAGGTGTCGGCGTTCACCAGCGCGAAGATCGACCGTATCCTCGACCTGAAACCCGACCTCGCGATCGGTTTCTCGGATATTCAAGCCGACATCGCGGCGGAGTTGATCCGGCGCGGGGTCGAGGTCTGGATCAGCAACCATCGCAGTGTCGCGGGCATCCTCGATTACATCGAGCGTCTTGGCGCGCTGGTCGGCGCTGCGACTCGGGCTCAACAATTGGCCGATGAGCTGCGTCGCAACCTCGATGCGATAGCGGCGCAGGCCGCGACCCTGCCGCGACGGCCAAGGGTCTACTTCGAGGAATGGGACGAACCCCGCATCAGCGGCATCCAGTGGGTGGCCGAACTGGTGCGGATCGCCGGCGGTGACGACATCTTTCCGGAACTCGCGGCGCAGTCATTGGCCAAGCACCGAATTCTTCCCGACGATAGCCAGATCATCGCGCGCGCGCCCGACATCGTGTTTGGTTCCTGGTGCGGCAAGCGCTTCCGGCCAGAACGCGTGGCAGCGCGATCCGGATGGGAATCGATTCCCGCCGTGCGCGACCATGAGCTGCACGAGATCAAGTCGCCGTTGATCCTGCAGCCCGGGCCGGCGGCGCTGACCGATGGCGTGGAGGCGATCGCCGCACATATCTGCGCCTGGGCACGGCACCACCCGGCATGAAGCTTGCGCCCCGATCGGCGCCAGTATCGGCATCGTGGAAGTGCCGGACCCGGCGCCGCCGCTGGACGAGATGCTCAAGCTCGCCGATGCGGCCTGCTATGTGATCAAGCGCGAGCGCCAACGCGCTGTACGATGAATCGCGCGCCGTGTCGTACTTGGCACCGTCAGGGTTGGGGTGCGAAGAATTCCTGCTGGAAGCGGGTCGTGATCGCCTCGCCACCGCCCTCGGGCAGCGCACTCAGTTCGAAGTTGAGCGTTTCCTTGTCGCCGACGCGCGGTTCGGCGAGGTAGTAGATCGCATCGCCCTCGCGCACCTCGCGCACCGCGAGATCCTGGCGCTGGCCGTTGAGATTGGTCACCGCCGCCGTAACCCTGGCCGGGATCGCCTTCTGGCTGCCGTCGGCCTGTTTCCGCATCAGCGAGACGTTCAGCAGGGCGCGGCCGGTCGAGCGCGTTATCGCGTACTGGCGAGCCACCTCGGGGGTGATCGTGGTCGAGGCGATGGCGCTGTAGTGCAGCACCAGATCGCCGCGTTCCAGACTGTTCTGTGCCTGCAATGGCAGCATGAAAACGGCGCCGATGAAGGCGAGCGTGACGGCAAGCCGACGGGTCAATAGGCGCATGGCGGACTCCAGGGGCCGGTGGACGGCCTATCCTCGCGCAAGTGCAGTCCCCCAGTCATGCAGTGGCGCAACGAGCAGGGCGCGCGCCAGGAAAATGAACAGGGTGGCGAGCAAGGGCGAAAGATCGATACCGCCCATTTCCGGCAGTAGTCGACGAATCGGACGCAACAGCGGATCGGTCAACTGTGTCACCAGCGGCACCATCGGGTGGTAACTGCCCTGGCCGACAAAGCTCAGGATCACGCGGGCCAGTATCAGCCAGAAAGTCAGCATCAACAGGAACGAGAGCAGCTCGGCGAAGCCCAGCACCAGGGTCGCGGGCACATTCAGTGCAATCCCGGCGAGCGCACCCAGCAGCCAGATTTTCAGGCATTCGAGCAAGTACGCGATCCCGCTCCCAGCGATGTCGAAGTTGCGCCACGGGGGCAGCACCTTGCGCAGCGGCATCAGCACTGGATTGGTGGTTTTATAGAAGAACTGGCAGACCGGGTTGTAGAAGTTCGCGCGCACCAGTTGCAACAAGACGCGCAACGCGAACAAGGCCACCGCGAGTCCGAACAACACCTCGACCAGAATGGTGCCGGCATTGGCGAAGTAGTTCACGACTCAGGCCCCCAGATATCGCCTCCAAGTTCCTGCGACAGTTCTGCGCCGCGCCGCTGCGCTGCCGCGATCGCGCGTTCGACCGCCGCACGGAAGCCGTCGGCTTCGAAGCTTTCGAGGGCCGCCTGTGTGGTGCCGCCGGGCGAGGTCACGCGCTGGCGCAGCGTAGCGGCAGATTCCTCACCTTCGGTGAGCATGCGAGCCGCGCCAAGCAGGGTCTGGCGCGTCAGTTGCCGTGCCGCCTCTACCGGCAGACCCACCGCAATCGCGGCGTCCTGCATCGCTTCGGCCAGCAGGAAAACATACGCCGGGCCGCTGCCCGAGAGCGCAGTCACCGCGTCCATCTGCGATTCGTCTTCGATCCACACGCACAGCCCGACCGCGCCCAGGACGGCTTCGGCGGCGGCGCGTTGCGTCGCGGTCGTCGATGGGGTCGCGTACAGTCCGGTGGCGCCGACACCGAGCAGCGCGGGGGTGTTCGGCATGCAGCGTACGATCGCGCCGGCGCCGCCGAGCCAGCGCTGGATCTGGGCGCAGGTAATGCCGGCGGCGATCGATACCACAATGGCGTTATCGAGCTTCCCGGCCAAGCCTTCGCAGACGGAACGCATCGCCTGGGGCTTGACCGCCAGTAGCAGCAACGTCGCGTCGTGCGCAGCATCGAGATTGTCGTCACTCACGCGCACGCCGAAATCGGCCGCGAGAGCCCGGCGCAGGCCTTCCTGGGGTTCGGAGACGACGAGCTGTGCGGGCCGTGCGCCGCGCGCAATCAATCCGCCGACCAGGCTGCGCGCCATATTGCCGCCGCCGATGAAGGCGATGCGGTCGGGCAGCGGGAGTGGGGATGCGGGCATCGGCATGCGGGCTGGCAACCAGTTCTGAACGGTGGCGAAGAATAGCAATGGATGATCAACCCTGTAGCTGGCGTCTGAGAACCTGCCTGCTCGTCGCGGTCAGGAATGTCCGCATCCGCACCTGCGACCCACATGGACGGGGAAATGCGTACCGCCCAATGAAACGGCGGTGCCCGCCGCCGCTGTCGGCTTTTG
>JBKJTK010000160.1:0-6966 GCA_046590875.1 Chiayiivirga sp. | reverse complement strand
GAAATCGACCTCGCAGGAAGTTCTACAATCGCCGCGGAGCCCTCTGGGAGGGGTCGAAGGACCCCCAGAAATCGGCGACATTTCTGTGTGGGTACTTTTCCTACAACCTCGTTAGCCGATGCGGCGCACCTGCGACACCGGCGCCGTCTGCGATGGATCGAAGTAAACGGGATCCGCAATTCCGCAGGCGCACCTGCCTGGATCGCGGCTGCAGCGATACGCGAAACTCCCGAACGTGCCGGACCCGGTAGCTCGAGTTCACGGCGCTCCTCGTGATCTCGAGCACGCAGTGCGATGCGCCGAGATGATCCAATCAGGACCGGGCCGGTTGCTACACTTGCGGGCATGTCCGACATCACCGAACTTCTTGGCCGCGCCGCTTCGGGCGATGCCGCGGCAGCCAACGAGTTGATGCCGCAGATCTACGGACGATTGAAGGAACTGGCCCATCGCCAGCTCGATCGCGAAGCGGAGTCGTCGTCGCTGGCCACGACCGGACTGGTGCATGACGCCTACCTGTCTCTTTTCGGTCCGGGCGAAGTGCCATGGCGCGATCGCGGACACTTTTTCGCCTACGCCGCCACCTCGATGCGCAGCCTGCTGATCGATCGCGCGCGGCGACGACAATCCGGAAAGCGCGGCGCGGGCGCGGTGCACATCGAACTGGATGGTCAGGAGTTACCGGTCGCGGACGCATGCCTGGACCTGCTCGCGCTGGACCAGGCGCTCTCGCAACTGGCGCAGACACATCCGCGCCTGGTCCAGGTGGTGGAGCTCCGGTTCTTCGCGGGACTGTCGGTCGAGCAGGCCGCAGCGGCGCTCGGGGTGGAATCGCGCACGGTCGAACGCGACTGGCGCAAGGCGCGCGCGCTCATCTACGACGCGATGGGGCTGATCCCTTGACCACGGCGGCCGGCGATCCCGCCCAGCGTTCGGCCTGGCTCTCCGCGCTGCTCGACCTCGACGACGTCGCGCGGGAAGCCGCGTTGCGCGCGGCGGAAACCCCGTCCGAGTGGCGACGCGCAGGCGCGCGGATGTGCGCACTCGACCAGGTTCACGGCATTCTTGATCGAGACCCGCAGACGCTCGCGAATGCGCTCTTCGACACCAAACCACCGGCGCAACCGCAACCCGGAGGACAGGCGGGCCGCTATCGGCTCGAGCGGATAATCGGAGCCGGCGGCATGGCCACCGTCTGGCTGGCGCGGCACGAGGATTCCCGCCTGCCGCAGCAAGTCGCAGTCAAGTGCCTGCGCGCGTCGTTGTCTTCGCCCGAGTGGAACGATCGCTTCCTGCGTGAGCAACGCATCCTCGCGCGACTCAACCACCCCAATGTCACGCGTCTCTTCGACGCGGGCATCAGCACTGACGGCACCCCCTACATCGTCATGGAGCTGGTGTCGGGCGTACCGATCACCGAGCACTGCGACAAGGTCAACGCCGGGTGTCGCGAGCGGGTCCGACTGTTCCTCAAGGTCTGTGACGCGGTAGCGCATGCGCATCGCAGCCTGATCGTGCACCGCGACCTCAAGCCCCGCAACGTGCTGGTCGGAGAGGATGGGGAGCCGCACCTGCTCGACTTCGGAATCGCCAAGCTGCTGGATCCGGATGACACGGAGGCGCACAACACGCGCACCGGCCTGTCGCTGCTGACCCCCGCTTACGCTGCGCCGGAGCAGTTCTCCGGCGAGTCGATCACTACCGCGACCGACGTCTACGGCCTCGGTGCGATCCTGCATGAGTTGTTGACCGGCCATCGCGCGCGACGGCTGGAGGATGGACGGCTGCAGCGTCCGTCGAGTCGGGTTGCGGCCCAGCCGCACGCCACGCTCGCGAGCCGGGAACTGCGGCGCGTGCTGCGCGGCGATCTCGACGCGATCCTCGATCGCGCGCTGCGGCCCGAGCCCGACCAACGCTACGCATCGGCCGCTGCGTTGCACGACGAACTGGCGCGCTGGATCGCCGGCCAGCCGGTACTCGCGCGCGAAGGCAGTTGGCGCTACCCGACCGGCAAGTTCATCCGGCGCCATTGGCTGGTACTCGGCCTGGCCGCGGCCACCTTGGTTGGACTGTCGGCGGCCACGGCCGTCGCGCTGCATGCCTCGGGCCGAGCCGATCGCGAAGCGCGTTCGGCGCTCGCCGAGGCGCGGCGCGCGCAGGCGGCGAGGGCGTTCGTGCTCGAGTTGATCGGCGACATGCATCCGGGCGCGGCATTGAGTTCACCGTCGCTGTTGCTGGCCAGCGCGGAACGGGGCATACGGACGCGCTTCTCCGCCGACGCCGACAGCCGCTCGGCATTGCTGATCGCGGTCGGCAGCCTCGGCCGCGCATTCGGCGAGCTCGACACGTCGAGACGAATGCTCGAGGACGCCGCTGAAGCCGCGAGGCGCCAGTACGGGGAACGCGCGCCGCGCTGGATGGAAGCCGAGGCCCAGCTCGCCCATACCGCGTTGCGCGAAGGCAACTATGTCGACGGCCAGCGTCGTCTGGCGACGGCGCTGGCCACGTACGATACCGCCGGCGGAACGCGCGGACCCGAACGCATCCGCGCGCTTGCCAACCTGGGCCGGCTGCACCAGAACAATGGTGAAACGGTCGCGGCGCTGAGGCTGCAGCGCGAGGCGTATCGAGCGGCCGGCGCTTCACTGGACTCAGGCAATCCATTGCTGCTCGATGTGCTCGAGGCCTTCGGCGATGCGCTGCTGCAGGCCGGGCGTCACGCGGCGGCACGCGAGGTGCTGAGCCAGAGTCTCGCGGCGGCGCGCGCGCGATACGGCGATCAGGATCTCGCGGTGGTCAGCGCGCTGGAAGCCCTCGCGGTTTGCGAAAACGTTCGCGGTCAACCCGCGCAGGCCGTTCCGTTGTTGCTGGAAGCGCAGGCCACGTCGAACGCGTTGCTCGAAGGTCCGCACGTGATTGCGGCCTACGTCGAGAACACGCTCGGCTACTCACGGCTATTGCTGGGCCAGCCCGACTCCGCGCGAGTCTCCTTCCAGAGTGCGCTGGCGCTGTTCGGGCAACTGCTCGAACCGCCGCATCCGATGCTGGTCGCCACACACGTCAACCTGGGCGAGGCCGCCTCGGAGCGCATGCGCTTCGACGAGGCCGTGACGGCGTTCGACGAAGCCGCGCGCCAACGGACAGCGCTTGACCGTTCCGTGGTTTTCAGCGCCATCGGGCCGCAGTGCCTGGCGAGCGAGTCGCGCGCGCGGGGCAGCTCGCCGCAGGCCGGTCGCGACGGACTGCTGCTTTGCATCGTCGCGTTGCGCAGCGGGCCGGCCATCGACCGGGATTATCTGTCGTCGTCCCTGGCCGCATTGGCCGAAGTCGAGCTGCGCCTGGGCGATCGGGCAGCCGCGGCCAAGGCGGCGAATGAGGCAGTGTCGTTGCCGTCGCCGGCGACGGCGCACGGCCGGCTATTGCCGCGATGGGTGCTGGCGCAGATCGAATCCCGCGACGGCGATGCCACAGCGGTGGCGCTGCATGCGCGCGCGGCGCTGGCGGCGATCGAAGGCGCAGTCTGGAGCCGCCCATGCGAAACCGCCCGGCAGTTGCAGGGGATGGGCGAGTTGCTGGACGGGGTGGGCAGCCGCGCGCTTGCCGACCAGATGCGCGAGGCGCGCGCGCGCCACGCCTGCGCCAACGCGAGTTGAAGCCTCAGCGCGCTGCCCGGGTGCTGACACCCTGGGCGTTGGTCGAAGTCGAGGACTCCGCCCGTTTCAGTTGCGTCGCGGCCGACGGTCCTGCGCCGTGCCGTCGCAGTCCGGAGAACGCGTCGGTGTACAGCGCCTCGCTGAAACCGAGTACGCGCCGGTCTGCGGTATAGGCCAGCGGCACGCCCGCACCCTGCAACGCCTCGAAGCGGGCCTGCGCCGAGGCTGACGAATCCGTCTCCAGGCGCACGTAGCGGATCGCATGACGGTCGAGCCACGCGACCGCCTGCGTGCAATGCGGACACGTGCTCTGGGTGAAGATCACCATCGGTTGTGGTTCGCGTGCGACCACGGCGGCAAAATCGCCGAGCACCATGGCCGACTGCTTGACGGGCGCTGACTGCGCAACGACGTTCAGCGCGATTCCTGAGGCGACGCCCAGCAGCAACGCGGCGATCCCTGGCCACCACTGCCTGCAGAGAGCGGAAAGTTGCATCGATACACCTCGAATAATGTCGAACTCGCAACAGTTTGAAAATCTCGGCGAGCGCACCGCAGCCCGGATGCGCGTCTCGTTGGACGCTCAGAAAAGCGGCGGACCGCACGGCTTCAGGGACCGTGCGGTCCGCCGGTCAGTCGAGGGTCAGCAGATGCCCGTGCAAACCCAGCTACCCCACCCGAAGATCTTGCCGCAGTAGTAGGCGGCGTCGCCGCATACCGTAACCTCCCCCCGCGGCATTGCGACGGCGGCGCCGACATAGCCCAGGGTAATGGCCAGCGCGAACAGGCTGCCAACGACGCGATAACGCTTTTTCATGCCATAGCTCCATAAAGTGTCGGGGCACGATGCCCGGACAAAAGCTTCAAGCGCAGAAATGCAGGGCGAGGCGACATGACTACTGCGCATCGGGCGGGATCAGCGCGGGCGCGGCGCCGAGCGCCTGGGTTCCTCGCAGGGTCGCGGGCTACGTGGCCACTGATCGACTTTCCGGCCGCTGGCGGGCACGGCCCAGCGAGCGGACGTCGAAAGTTGATCCAGATCAATGCAGGCGAATCCCGCGTTTCGCTACCTTCACGACCGGTGCGAAACGCGTCTCGAGGTCAGCCTGATGCCCGCTCTACGTCCGCACGATCCGACTGAAACCTACAACGACGGCGTGATTCGCCAGTTCACGGTGATGACCGTGGTCTGGGGCATCGTGGGGATGCTGGTCGGGGTGATCATCGCAGCGCAGTTGTACTGGCCGACGCTGTTCGAGGGCATCCCCTGGCTGAGCTACGGACGCCTGCGCCCGCTACATACCAACGCGGTGGTCTTCGCTTTCGGCGGATCGGCGCTGATGGGCACCAGCTTCTAAATCGTGCAGCGCGCCTGCCACACGCGCCTGATCTCCGATCGCCTCGCGTCTTTCGTCTTCTGGGGATGGCAGGCCGTGATCGTGGCGGCGGCGATCACGCTGCCGCTCGGCATCACCCCGAGCAAGGAATACGCCGAACTCGAATGGCCGATCGACATCCTGATCACGCTGGTGTGGGTCGCCTATGGCATTGTCTTCTTCGGCACCATCATGCGACGACGGGTGCGCCATCTTTTTGTCGCCAAGTATAGGAAATTCAAACGCCCTTTTCTGGCAGTTTGGCGGCTAGGCGGCAGCCGCGCCAGCGCCGGTTTGGGTACGGATCGGACGTCTGTGAGTGGTATTTCGGCATCGCCGGGCCGCGCAGCCTCGCCGTCCGTGGCCATTTTTCACTGAATCCTGGCATCTGGCCAAGCGCCCCCCTGCGGGATCGCCGCCGCATCTAATGGCTGTTGGTTTTCGCTGTTCGGGGGCGTGGCCGATCTTGCGACTACGCGGCCACGGCCGGTGGCCCGCGCGGCGCGGGGGCGGTAGTGCGCTTCCTCCATCGCGTCGTGCTTTTCGAAGTGGGCGAGGATGGCGCGGATGGCCGTTGGTTCTTCGATGCTGGCCACGATCCGTACCGCACCGCCGCCGTGGACGCAGGTGCTCACGTCGATGCCAAACACACGCTTGATGCGTTGCGCCCACGTCATCGCGCGGCGCTTTTCGTCGGGGGTGCGGTGGTCGTCGTTCGCTTTGATGTCAGCCGGGGCTGCATCGATGGCAGCCCCTCTGCCGCGCCACATGGCGTCACCTGCGAATGACCGCTTTCTCGTCTTGGCGACGTTTTCGAATGACTCTTGTGGGTCGCATTGCGACGGTCGCTCTTCGGCCATGAACGGCCGTTCGAGAACGGCTCAAAAGTGTCTCCACAAACCGGAGCGATTCAACTGCGCTGCAGCGCTCGGGCCTTGCGCATTCCAAAGCACATGCTGGCAGTGTGCGCGGCTTGTCCGCTACGGCGCCGTCACCGCCGGCGTCGCAATCATGTCCAGCACCTCACCCACCGCATCGACAATCGCCTGCGGCTGCTCCACCTGGATGTTGTGCCGCGAGCGCGGAACCATGCGCTGGGTGCCGCGCGAGGACATCGCAGCCGTCTGCGCATGCAGGGCGGTCCAGGTGTAGTAGTTGAGTTCGCCAAACGGCGGCGACATGTCGAACAGGCCTGCAGTCAGCACGATCAGTGGTAGCTCGCCCAACGCATTGGGTTTGTCGAACAGGTCAGCGTAGTGCGCATCGGGAGTGGTGTCCGGTCCGTACACGCTGTGCAACAGCTCGGAAGCCTGGGCGCTCTGGTAGGGCAGGCGTGGCTGCAGCACGCTGCGCTCGGCGAGGATGTCGGGGCCCAGCTGCGCTCGCGGAGGGTCGGTGCACTCTGCGTACATCGCCGTCGTGGCGGCCAGCGTTCCGGCCTGCGCGGCCCTGACGCATTCGGCGAACTGCGTGTTGGCCTCGGCAAGGGACTTGATGTCGTCAGCTTCGCTCTCGGCGATCAGCTTGCTTCCAAAGCGCGCCTCCATCGCCACGCCGACACGCTTCCAGGTTCGGTCCTCGCTGGGGTCGACCAGCACCATGCCGGCGACTTCACTGGGATTGGTAGCGGCATAGAGCTTCATGTTGAAGCCGCCGAGCGAATGGCCCACCAGCACGCGCTTGCCGCTGATGCCGGCCCGCTGCAGCAGGGTGTGCAGGTCGTCGACGACGTTCGCAGGCGAGCCCGGCCGCGGGGAGGCGTCGCTGTAGCCCATGCCGGCGCGGTCATAGCTGCAGGCCCGAGTGCGCGTGGCGACGGCGGGCTGCACCAGTGCCCAGGTACTCGACCAGTCGCTCAGCCCCGAGTCGAAGACTACGGTGATGTCGCCTTGGCCCTGGCAATACAGGTTCATCCTGCGGCCTTGGCCGACGTCCAC
>JBKJTK010000101.1:0-6431 GCA_046590875.1 Chiayiivirga sp. | reverse complement strand
CTGCGGCGCGCCCGGCAGTCCCTCCGATTGCGCCGTCACGCTGCCGCAAGTTGCGCGCCGCATCCCGATCAGCCTGCGGGTAGGCATCCTGGACACCCGGCTAAGGCCCTCCGTGATCGGAGATGCCGCTCGCATTGAAGCCGCGGGCTGGCTCCCGGGAGTGGATTTGAATTATTCCGAGTTCTATGGCGGACACACTGTCGGCAACGCGGACATAGACGTCGCCTGGGGCTGGTTCGCACCGAGACCGCTGCTGCCCTGACAAGTTGATTCCGCGGTTGCGGCGGTTTTTGGCCGACTGCTATACTTCTTCGTCTTGGCAGGGCGCTATCTGCCGAACAACGCCGATTTTTACCGGCAACCGGATCCGCAGCGTGCTCAACACCGTGGCCGCCGGCCGGCGTCAGGCCTCCCGCGTGGTGATTGCTCAGGCGATTGCAACCGGTCTGGTCGCGCTGGCTTTCCTCGTCCAGGGTGAACAAGCCGCGCTCGGAGCGTTGCTGGGTGGGGGTGCGGTCGCGCTGGGGAGTGCGCTGATGGCCTGGCGGGCCTTCGGCGGTGGCGTGATCGGGGCCGGTGAGGCATTGACCCGGCTGTTCGGTGGAATTGCCCTGAAGTGGCTGGTGATCGTGGGTGCGCTTTATTTGGCCCTGACCCGTTTCGAGCTGCCGCCTCTGGCGCTGATCGGCGGATTGTGTGCGGCGCTGATTGCCCCTCTGACGGTTCTCCAGTTGAAGTCGTAATTCAAGTCTTGAAGGTGATCTTGTGAGTGCGGAAGCAGAATCCGGCGCATCCGGCGGTCTGACCGAATACATCCAGCATCACCTGCAGTTCGCGCGCCTGAAGGTGGGCGAGGGCGATTTCTGGACGATCAATCTCGACAGCGTGTTCTTCCTGCTGCTGTTGTCGTCGCTGTTCCTGTTCTTTTTCATTCGTGCTGCACGCAAGGCGACGTCGGGCGTGCCGGGCAAGTTCCAGGCGTTTGTCGAAATCATCGTCACCTTCGTCGATGGTCTGGTGCGCGAGACCTTCCACGGCCGCAGCAAGCTGATCGCGCCGCTGGCGATCACGATCTTCTGCATGGTGTTCCTGATGAACTTCATGGACATGCTGCCGGTGGATCTGTTGCCCTGGCTATGGGCCAACGTCTACGCCGCCGCTGGCGGAGACCCGAGTCACGCTTATCTGCGTGTGGTGCCGACCGCCGACCTCAACACCACGTTCGGCATGTCGATCGGCGTGTTCCTGTTGATCCAAGTATTCGGCATTTCCCACAAGGGACTCGGTGCGTTCGTCGCCGAAGCGTTCACCGCGCCGTTCCATGCGCACGGTCCGGTGGGCAAGGTGTTGCTGGCGCCGGTCAATCTGCTGCTGCGTCTGATCGAAGAAGTGGTTCGCCCGATTTCACTGAGCTTGCGACTGTTCGGCAACATGTATGCCGGCGAGCTGGTCTTCATCCTGATCGCGGTGATGACGCTCGGTGCCTCGCTGAACGATGGCACGACCTGGGTGATGGCGCCCGTGCAGCTCTTTGCCGGCTTCATCTGGACCCTGTTCCATGTGTTGATCGTCGTGCTCCAGGCGTTCGTCTTCATGATGCTCACGATCGTCTATTTGAGCATGGCATCGGAAAAACACTGATCCACGATCCAACCCTGCTCAATACATCTTCTATCGCTTCATCCTTCCACCCTTTGTCAGCTTGATTCACGCACGGAGAACACCATGGAAAACGCAGCCCTCATCGCCGAAGTAATGCAGTTCAGCCTGCTCGCCGCCGGCCTCCTCATCGGTCTTGGCGCCCTCGGCACCGGCATCGGCTTTGCCATCCTCGGCGGCAAGTTCCTCGAAGGCGCGGCGCGCCAGCCGGAACTGACCCCGATGTTGCAGACCAAGATGTTCATCGTCGCTGCCTTGCTCGACGCGGTGCCGATGATCGGCGTCGCCATCGCGCTGCTGCTGCTGTTCGCGAATCCGTTCCTCGCGACATTTGCCTAACACTGCGGTCACTCGTCGACGGCGCGGATGCCGTCGGCGTCAGGAGCACATTGCATGCTACCCAACATCACCCTCGTCATTCAGGGCCTGGCTTTTTTCGCGACCGCCTGGTTGGTCATGAAGTTCGGCTGGCCGCGCATCATGGCCGCGATCGAGGAACGCCAGAAAAAGATCGCCGACGGACTGGCGGCGGCTGACCAGAGTCATCGCGATCTGGCCCAGGCCGATGAGCGCGTCAACGAATTGCTGCGCGAGGCGCGCGGCAAGGCGAACGAGATCATTTCGCAGGCCGAGGCCCGCAAGACGCAGATCATCGATGCGGCCAAGGGCGAGGCGATCGCCGAAGCCGACCGCCAGAAAGCGGCCGCGCAAGCCGAGATCGCATCGTCTGCGCATCGCGCCCGTGAGGAACTGCGTAAGCAGATGTCGGCGCTCGCGGTGGCGGGTGCGGAGAAGCTGATCCGGCGCGAGATCGACGGCAACGCCCACAAGGCGCTGCTGGACGATCTGGCCGCGCAGCTTTGAGCGTGCCGCTTTGATCATGCCGCTTTGAATCAGGACTCGACGCCATGAGCAATGCGCTGACGCTATCCCGCCCGTATGCCCGCGCCGCCTTCGGGCTGGCGCGCGAGCACGGCCGCCTCGCACCGTGGTCCAACCTGCTCGGCTTCGCCGCGACCATCGCGGCCGATGCCCGGGTGCAGGTCCTGCTCGGTCATCCCAAGCTCACGCTCGACGACACCCTTGGCCTGCTATTGCCGGCCGGCGAGATCGATCCGAACTTCCGTCAGTATCTTGCGGTGCTCGCCGATAACCGTCGCCTGCCGCTGCTGCCGGAAATCGCGGCGCAGTTCGAACAGTTGCGATCCGAAGCCGAGCACGTGGTCAAGGTCACGGTCACCTCGGCGACGCCGATGGCCGCAAGCGAGGTCGAGACGATGACTGCAGCACTCAAGCGTCGCTTCGGCAGTGAGATCGCGCTGACCCAGGCGGTCGACGCGGAGTTGATCGGTGGTGCGGTGATCGACGCCGGCGATGTGGTCATCGATGGCTCTGTACGCGGCAAGCTCGCGCGCCTGCAGGCCGCGCTCGCTCACTGACGCGATTTTGAATTGACGCGATCTCCACCCAGCATTCATTGAAACAGTCGGCGGCAACGCCGGCCCAAGGAAAACCAAGATGGCAACGACCCAGCTCAACCCGTCCGAAATCAGCGAACTGATCAAGCAACGCATCGAGAAGGTCAAGCTCGCGGCGGAAGCGCGCAACGAAGGCACGGTCACCTCCGTGTCCGACGGCATCGTGCGCATCCACGGCCTGGCCGACGTGATGCAGGGCGAGATGATCGAGCTGCCGAACAACACGTTCGCGCTTGCGCTGAATCTCGAGCGCGACTCGGTTGGCGCGGTGGTGCTGGGCGATTACGAGCACCTGCGCGAAGGCGACACGGCCAAAACCACCGCACGCATCCTCGAAGTGCCGATCGGCCCCGAGTTGTTGGGTCGCGTCGTGAATGCACTCGGTGAGCCGATCGACGGCAAGGGCCCGATCAATGCCGCGCAGACCGCGCCGGTCGAAAAAGTTGCCCCGGGCGTGATCTGGCGCAAGTCGGTGTCGCAGCCGGTGCAAACCGGCTACAAATCAGTCGACGCGATGATCCCGGTTGGCCGCGGGCAGCGCGAGCTGATCATCGGTGATCGCCAGACCGGCAAGACCGCGCTTGCGATTGACGCGATCATCAACCAGAAAGGCACCGGCATTAAGTGCATCTACGTCGCGATCGGCCAGAAGGCCAGTTCGGTCGCCAATGTAGTGCGCAAGCTGGAAGAGCACGGCGCGATGGGCCACACCATCGTGGTCGCCGCCACGGCGTCGGAATCGGCTGCGATGCAGTACATCAGCCCTTACTCCGGCTGCACCATGGGCGAGTACTTCCGCGACCGCGGCGAAGACGCCCTGATCATCTACGACGATCTGTCCAAGCAGGCCGTTGCCTACCGCCAGATCTCGTTGCTGCTGCGGCGTCCTCCTGGTCGTGAGGCTTATCCGGGCGACGTGTTCTATCTGCATTCTCGGTTGCTTGAGCGCGCGGCGCGTGTCAACGAGGAATACGTCGAGAAATTCACCAACGGCGCTGTGACCGGCAAGACCGGCTCACTGACTGCGCTGCCGATCATCGAGACCCAGGCCGGCGACGTGTCCGCGTTTGTGCCGACGAATGTCATTTCAATTACAGATGGCCAGATCTTCCTCGAAACCGATCTCTTCAACGCCGGCATACGGCCTGCCGTCAACGCGGGTATTTCGGTCTCGCGCGTCGGTGGTGCGGCCCAGACCAGCATCATGAAGAAGCTCTCGGGCGGTATCCGCATCTCGCTGGCGCAGTATCGCGAGCTGGCGGCGTTCGCGCAGTTTGCGTCGGACCTCGACGAGACCACGCGCAAGCAGCTGGAGCGCGGGCAGCGCGTCACCGAGCTGATGAAGCAGAAGCAGTACGCGCCGATGTCGATCGCGCAGATGGCGCTGTCAATCTACGCCGTCAACGAGGGCTATCTCGACGACGTGCCGATGAACAAGATCGGCGCGTTCGAAGCGGGTCTGCACTCGCACCTTGCCAATACCCAGGGCGAGCTGATGACCGACCTCGTCGCGACGGGCAAGTGGGACAAGGACATCGAAGCCTCGTTCAAGAAGGGCATCGAAGAGTTCAAGACCACGGGTTCGTACTAGCTTTCGGTCCGAGGCGCTCAGGCGATGGCAATCATGCGGGTTTCCTTGTCGGCACTCCTGCTGTTGGTAGTTGTAGGCGCAGGCCTGTGGCTGTGGCAAACGCAAGACGGCGGTGGCGCTCGACCCGCGGAGATGTCTGTGGCCCCGGGTCCAGGACTTCAACAGCAACAAGGCTCGACTGGGGTGATGCCGACAATACAAAAAGCGGTTCGCTTGTCTCCTAACCGTCGCATCGACGACAAGGTAGACGAGCTTACGGCCGGGAAGGAAGTCATTGCTGACTACTACGAAGACTTGAGGGCTCTCGCTCAGCAAGGCAATCCAGCGGCTGCTCTAAGGCTATTCCAGGATCTCGACGCGTGCGCGCTCCTGGAGGTCAAGGCTTCTCAGCTCGAAGATGCAAACAAGAGAAATGTTGCCGAGAGTTCGGTGTCTCAGAGGCTGGCAGACTTGGAGCTAGAGCTGACGCGTTGTGAGGGCATTTCGGACGAAGCGATCGCGGAGCGGGTCGAGTGGTTGAAGACGGCTGCTAGAGGTGGCCACATCGAAGCAAAGAGCAGGTTCTGGATCGAGGCTCTTGCCGAGTTCGAGAATCCCAGGGTGGTTCTATCTCGCGCCGACGAATTCGCTGCACTACGACGTGAAGCAGCCCAGCACCTGCGCGATGCAGCCGCCGCTGGAAATCATAACGCGATGTCCGCGCTCGCTTATGAGGCTGAAGTCGGCGGACTCGTTGAACGGGACTTGGTCAGTGCATACGTTAACTACTCCGCACTGTATGCGGTACGAGGGAGTCCTGGGTTCCGTGACCATATGGATCGCCTGTTTGCCATGTTGCCTACCGAACAAAGAACGCTCGCGCAACGAAGGGCGTCAGAGTTCATCGAAAGATGTTGCAAGTGAAAAAAGCACAACACCAAGGAAACACACAGGTTTGCTGAGAACGGATCATCGGTACGGGAACGGCTCGCCGTTCCCGTCCGATGCTGACGACACGAACATAGTGAGCAAGAGATGGCTGGCGGCAGAGAAATAAAAACCAAGATCAAGAGCGTGCAGAACACCCGCAAGGTGACGCGCGCGCTCGAAATGGTCTCGGCTTCCAAGATTCGCAAGGCGCAGGAGCGGATGAAGTCGTCGCGCCCGTATGCGCGCCTGATGAAGCAGATGATCGGCCACATCGCGCAGGCGAACTCGGAGTACGTGCATCCGTTCCTGCTCGAGCGCAGCGAGATCAAACGCGTCGGTTACGTGATCGTGTCGACCGACCGGGGTCTGTGCGGCGGCCTGAACTCGCAGTTGTTCCGCCGCCTCCTGGCGGACATGCGCGAGTGGCAGGGCAAGGGCGTCGAGATCGATGTGGTGTGTATCGGGCAGAAAGCGACCGCGTTCTTCCGTCGCCTGAAGGTCAACATGACCGGTTCCGTGACGCATCTGGGCGAGAAGCCGCAGGTCGAGAAACTGATCGGCGTGATCAAGGTGATGCTCGACGGTTACAGTGCTGGCCATCTGGACCGCGTGTACCTGGGCTACAACGACTTCATCAACACGATGTCGCAGAAGCCGACGCAGGATCAGTTGCTGCCGCTGCCGGCGTCGGAGACGCTCGAAACCAAGCACGACTGGGATTACCTCTACGAGCCCAACGCTGAATCAGTGCTCGACGACGTGCTCAAGCGCTACGTCGAATCGCTGGTATACCA
>JBKJTK010000012.1:0-11953 GCA_046590875.1 Chiayiivirga sp. | reverse complement strand
ACGCGCCGCCCGATCATCGGCACGGTCGGATGACGCAGCCATTGCAGCCCGCCACCTGAGGTTTTGCCGCGATAACGCGTGGCATGCAGATAGTCGAACTCGACGTCGAAGCCCAGTTCAAGCGAGAGCAGCGAGGCGAAAATCATGCCGCCGTTCATCACGGTAAGAAACAGCGGTCGATCATTCGTGTAGTCGGCGCGGATGTCCTTCGCCATGCGCGAGATCGCCTGCTCCAGCACCGCGCGATCGTGGATCAAATCGGCTTTCTGCAACGCCAGATTCAGCGGATTTTCCAGGGTCATCGCAGTCGCTTCTCAAGCAGTCGCATCGATGCCGAGCGTAGCACGCACCGCATGCCATCGAACGTCCGCTACCAGCGCATCCCAGTCTCCGGCAGCGCGACCCAGCAGCGGATGCAGCGCCTCGGCGGCGATGACTCGATCTTGCATCGCGGCGAGCGCATCGGGTACCAGCGAGGGCGCGCAGACCAGCACCGAATCGCAGCCGGCGTCGTAGTGCGCATGGATGCGCGCGGCAACGCCCCCGGCGCTTTCCGCTGCAGCCATGCCGATGTCGTCGCTGAAGATCACGCCACGGAAACCCAGTTCTTCGCGTAGCAGGTCAATCCAGTGCCGCGAGTAGCCGGCCGGGTCGGCATCCAGCGCCGGATAGCTGACGTGCGCCATCATCACCGCTTCGGCACCGGCTGCGATCCCGGCCTCGAAGGGCAGCAAATCCTCGGCGCGCAACATTTCCATCGGGCGCGGATCGACGGCTGCATCGAAGTGCGTATCCTCCAGCACCGAACCATGCCCCGGAAAGTGCTTGAGCGTCGCCGCCATGCCGGCGCCGTGCATTCCCCGCACGTAGGCGCGTCCGAACTCAGCCACGATCGCGGGCGCTAGATGAAAAGCGCGCTCACCGATCGCGCGATTACCGCGCTTCAGATCCACCACCGGCGCGAAACTGAGATCCAGCCCGATCGCTCGCATCTCGCTCGCCATCAACCAGGCGTGTTCTTCCGCCTGAGCCAGCGCGGTCGCGGCATCTTGCTCGTACAGCGCGCCGAAGCGCGACAATTCCGGCAAACGGCTGAAGCCTTCGCGGAAGCGCTGCACTGGCCCGCCTTCCTGATCCACGCAAAGCAACAGTGGTTTGCCGGCGGCGGCGCGCAATTCGGCACACAACGCCGTCACCTGCTCGCGTGCGGCGAAGTTGCGCGAGAACAGGATCACCCCACCGACCGCGGGATGTTGCAGCCACTCGCGCTCTGCCACTTGAAGTACGGTGCCAGCGATCCCGATCACGAGCATGCTGACTTCTCCTCATTGGACCATTGCGCGTACGGCCGCTCGGCCAACGCGAGATTGTAGTAGCGCTGCAACTCAGTGACTTCCGCGCCGATCCACTCGGGTCGCGCGAAGTCCTCGTCGGCGGATTGCAGCTCGATTTCCGCCACCACCAGGCCGGCGTTGTTACCCAGAAATTCGTCGACTTCCCACAGGTGGCCGGCATGACGAACATAGTGCCGATGCTTGTCGATCAGCCCACCGGTGCAGAGTGCAAGCAGCGCTTCGGCATCCGTCACAGGAACCGGATAGTCGAACTCCTGTCGGGTCCGCCCGAGTTCACGCGACTTGAGGTTCAAAAACGCCTCGTCGCCCGCAATGCGCACGCGCACCGAGCAACGCTGCCGACCTGATTCCACAGCGCCAAGATCGTTGAGATACCCCTGCGCCATCCGAACCACGCGCTCGGCCTGTACGCGCCAAGCGTCGCTGAGGACCAGGAATTTTCTTTCGATCTCGATGCCCATCGTCAACCTTCCCTAAGCCGTTCGCCCTGAGGTATCGAAGGGCAATCCATCACCATCGCGCGTCCGTTCATGCTGAGATACGTCGAAGACGTACCCTGTGCTGAGCCTGTCGAAGCTTGTCCTGAGGTAACGAAGGGCATCAGCACGAATGGTTGTGGGAGCGCGCTCGATTTCGCTGCCCAGATCAGTCACGTTCAAACAACGCAATACTTTCGACATGAGCCGTGTGCGGAAACATGTCCATCACCCCGGCTGCGACGAGTCGATAGCCGTAGTCGCGCACCAGAATGCCCGCATCGCGCGCCAGTGAGCCCGGGTGACAGGAAACATAGACGATGCGCTGCACGCTGCCCAACGGCAGCTGGGGAATCGTTGCATCCGCCCCGGTGCGCGGCGGATCGAGCAGCAGCTTGTCGAAGCCTTGCTTCATCCAGGGCTGGGCGCGCAAATCTTGGACCAGATCGGCGGCATGGAATTCGACATTGGCGATGCCGTTGCGTGCGGCGTTGTCGCGCGCGCGCTGCACCAGGCCGGCCTCGCCTTCCACACCGACCACCGACCCCGCACGCCTCGCCAGCGGCAAGGTGAAGTTGCCGAGGCCGCAAAACAGATCGAGCACGCGGTCGGTCGGTTGCGAGTCGAGAAGATCGAGCGCATGGTCGACCATGCGGCGATTCATGTCGCCGTTGACCTGCACGAAGTCGAGCGGACGGAATTCAAAATCGACGTCGTAACGCGGCAAGGCAAAGCGCAACGTCGGCGCGTGTGGATCGAGCGGATGCACCGAGTCGTTTCCCGCGGGTTGCAGGTAGATCGCGATGCCGCTGCGCAGCCCGAAGGCACGCAGTCGCGCGCGATCGGCTTCGCCGAGCGGCACGAGATTTCGGAAAACCAGCACGACGGTCTCGTCGCCGGCGGCCAGCTCGATCTGCGCGATCTGCTCGCGCGCTTCGAGCGCGCCGACCAGGGCGGACAATTCCGCGATGCGTTCTCCGACCTGCGGGGTCAACACCTCGCAACGGGTGAGATCGGCGATGAAGCGACCGTCAATCTCGCGGAAACCGACCAAAGCCTTGTCTTTCTTCGCGACGTATTTCGCACCCAGCCGGGCCTTGCGGCGATAGCCCCAGGGCTCGCCCATCAGCGGCGCCAGCACGCGCTCAGGCCGCACGTGGCCGATGCGTTCGAAGTTCTCCAACAACACGCGCTGCTTGGCCTGAACCTGCTTTTCCGGTGCGAGATGCTGCAAAACGCAGCCGCCGCAGACGCCGAAATGCACGCACTTCGGCGTCACGCGATCAGGCGAGGCGCGCAGCACTTCGATCGTGCTGGCCTCGTCGAAACTCTTCTTGCGTTGAGTCTGGCGCGCGCGCACGCGTTCGCCCGGCAAGGCTCCGGTGACGAACACGGCTTTACCGTCAATGCGCGCGACACCGCGCCCGTCGTGGCTCAAATCCAGGATGTCGAGTTCCCACTCGACCGGGGCGAAGGGCTTGCGGTTGCTGCGGGCCACAGGCGGCTCGAACGAAACGGGGCGCGGATTGTCGCATTGCGCAGGCAGGATGCCAAAACAAAGCGACGGGGACGAAGGGCGCGCGGCAGGAGCCGCGCGTCAATCCGCGCCCAGGCGTCAGTGTTGGCAGCCCTATGCGGCTATTATTTCTGCTTCCACGTCCCGCCAGCGTCTTGATACCACCAACCGGCACGGGCGCTGTCGACCCATTGCTTGGCGAAGATCTCGCGAATCTGGCTTTCCCATTCCGGGTGACCGTTGGCCACCGCGATTTCGCGGTACACCGCGTTGCGATCGCGGTTGTCGTCGGCCACGTTGGTGTTGAGTGCGGCGCGATCCTTCAGCGCTACGGCCGCGGCGTCGCGCACCACGAGCAGGCCGTCGCGGCCGAAGCCGAGTGCGCCGGAGGCGAAGTGGGCCTCCAACTGAGACTGGAAACGCGATGCCATGCGGTCCTGGATGGTCTGGATCGCCGGCGTCTTGATCGTGATGTCAGCCGACTGCGCGTGCGCATCGCTGATCAAGAACGACAGCAGCGCGAAGCCGCCGGAACTGTCGTCGGATTTCGCCTCGGATGGCGGCGACGACGGCATGCCTTCGTCCCCGATCACTTTTTCGACGAATTCACGCGCCGCTTCCTGTGCTTCGGCCGCGGGAAAATACACGTTGATGGTGACGCAGGCCGCCAGCAAAAGCGTGCCAAGGCTGAGGGAAGGATTCCGCAAGCTGCGCATGAGGCTCTCCAGTGAGTCGAGGGTGTCATTCAACGATGGGGGTTTGACCTTCGGTCGCCGCCTTCAGCCGCGCGACCAGCACCGGCCAGTCGACCTGCCGTTGGTGACCGATCACCGTGATTCGCGGCAGGCCCGAGCCTTCGACGATAGTGTAGCCGCCACCCGATGAATTGACTCCATCCATCTGGCAAACGTTGTTTCGCAACCGACAGCGCAAACCGATGCGGGCGTAGCCAAAGGTATCGAACAATTTCAATACCTGGGTCTGCAAACCGGCCACGATGCCCGCACCGCCGACACGCGATAGATCGTTGACCGCGCGCTGGCTGATCCGGCGGGGACCCTTTGCATTGGGCGAGGTATGCAGGTCCGCATCGAACGCCACCGGCGACCAATCCACCAGACGCAAGTCGTGGACACGGCCGTCCAGACGTCCGGTGATCTCACCGAATCCGAACGCACCGGTCAACGGCTTCAGATCGAGCCCAGTGAACGCGATCTCCGCGGTCATCGTGGGCGCGACACCAAACGGCCGCTCCAATGTCATCTCGGCGATTTCCACCTTGCCGTCGAACACGTCGATGCCAAGACCGCCTTCGAGGTTGAGTACTTCGTCGGCATAACGCACGCCGGGAATACGGCCCGAGAGCGTGCCCGGAAATTCCGGCCATCCGAACGCCCTGCCGAGTTGTGCCAAATCGAGATTTTCGAGACTCATGGCGAGATCGAGTGCGTTGCTGCGCTGCGACTCGCCCGCCGGGCGCCATGCGAAACGCGATAGCACCAGCTTGCCGCCGAGCATCGCCAGCGGCACCGGGGCACGCAAACTCAAGCCCCGTTGTGCGCTCTGCAGCGGCAAGCTCGCAGCCCCCAATTCCACATCGTAGATCTGCGCCGAGTTCCAGCGCAGATCGCTGTTGACCGGCGTATCGGCAGCATTCCAGTGCAGGCCGCCGTCGACACCCTGCAACGCAAAGCGCTGCGCTCCATCACGCACGTTGACCGCACTCGAGTCGAGATCGACTTCGACCCAACTCCCGTTACGTAGCGAGAAATCCGCGCGCAACGCGCCATCGGCCTCGAGCTTGGCCAGCCCCAGCGTGCCAAGCAAGGTATCGAGGTAGCGCGCATGCGCCACCCGCAAGGCCGGGATCACCAGCTTGCCGTCGAAGTCGCGGAGCCAGGCCTTGGCCTCAGGGTTGGCGTCAACCGCTCCCTTGCCTGAAAGTTCGAACACGCCGGGATCGTTCCAGCTAAAGCGTTCGATCGACCAGCTCGCGTCCGGCGCGCCCCGCAATGTCGCTCCAAAGGCGACGGGTGATTCCGCAAGACTCACGTATAGCGGGCCTAGCAACAATTCACCCCCGTTGAGGTTCAGATCAAGGTCGATCACCGTTGCGTCCGGCAGCAGGGTCATCGCGAAACGTCCGCCGGCATCCAGGGTCGCGGCCGCGATGCGGCCGTCGGCGCTGTCCAGACCAAGGTCGGCAAAGGCGAGCGGACCCGCGACTTCACTGCCTTCATCGACTTTGCGCACTTCGAGCGTGGCATCCATCGTGCCGGTCGTGACGCGACCCTCTTTCCATCGCGGCGCCAACAGCGGCTGCAGCCACAGCGCCGGCATTCGCAGCGCACGCAAGGCGATCGGAGCATTGTCCAACGCCGGCAGGATCAGTCCGAACTCACCGCGTCCCGAGCGCAACCGGAGATCAAGGTCGCCCGCGATCCATTCGGCCTGAAGCATGGCGCTCCCTTGTCCGCGTGCGCGCAGCTTGCCCTCGCAGACGAACCGATCCGGTTGGGGATGGTGCAACGGGCATCGCCAGCGCAGGTCGCGGTAGCGGTAGCCGAGTCCGCTGGCATCGAGCGTCTCGGCGGTCAAGGTCAACTCGCCCGCTGTCGCGTCGTTCGGCCAATCCACCCGCAGTATCAGTCCCTCAATACGGCCGATCGCCGTGCTGGCGCGATCGATGCCTATCTCCAGAACCCGCGCGGACACCGGCGCAGACACAGCGAGCAGGCCTGGCGCCCATGCGATGAACGCGACCGCGAGGCGTCTGAGCTTGCGGGCGAGAAAATTGCTGTCCATGCTGCGAGCATACCTTGGGCATGACGCTGGAATCTTCGATGAAGGGTGACGTGCTGCTCGCCGAAGACGAACCCGTGAGTCAACGCTTTCTGTGTGACGCGTTGCAGTCACTGGGATATCGCTGCGAGGCGGTTGGCGATGGACGCCGTGCACTGGAGCGCGCGACGGCGCAGCGTTTCGATCTGTTGTTGCTTGACGTGAATCTGCCGGAGCTGTCTGGCCCCGAGGTGTTTGCAGGGTTGCGGCGAACGTCCGCTGTCGCATCCCATCGCACGCCCGCGGTCGCACTCACCGCAGACCACGAAACGCCGGTGCGACAGCGATTGCTCGACGCGGGCTTTGCCGCGGTGGGAACGAAGCCCATCAGCGTCGGGGAGCTGGCCACATTGCTGGATTCGGTGTTGCGCTGCGTCGGTCCGGAGGCGATTCAGAACGAAAACCTGGCGCCTTGGGACGACCGCGTCGCCTTGCGCGCGACCGGAGGTAATCGCGACATCGTGACCGCGTTGCGCGAACTGATGCGCAACGAATTGCCCGCACAACGTTCAGCGATCGTCGCCGCGGTCGATCGTGGCGATGTCGCTGCCGCGCGCAACGAATTGCACCGCCTGCGCGCGGCCTGCGGCTTCTGCGGCGCCATCGCGCTTTCCTTGGCCGTCGATCGGTTGCACGCTGCGTTGGCTGTCGGCAACCCTGATCTCAATTCGCTGACTTCGTTTCTCACCGCGATCGAGCAACTTCTTTCGGAGGGTTCCGTCTAAGGATTCCGTCTAACCTGGGGTGCGCGGCACGCGATGGGAAGCCAGGTCAGAAAGCAGCTGCCAGGAGCGCAATTCGCGCCCAGCCAGATGATGCAGCAGGATGCTTCGCATCAGCGTGCGCAACTCACGAAGGCAAGCGGCATCTGGCAATCGATCATGGGACAGATCCAACAGCGCCGCGCCCGACACCACGCTGCCCCGATGCGTCGACAGCCGCAGCGCGCCCTGTTCCGGATCGTAGCGATAGTGTGCGTCGGCCTCGACCGGCGTGGTGCCGTCGGCTTCGATCTCCAGCACCAGTGCGTAACCAAGTTCGGCCAGCAGATCGCGTTCGAATCGACGCAGCTCCCACACGTAATCGACACCCGACTGCAGCGTGCCCAGGCATTCGGCATAGCGCCAGAACAAGGACGGTTGGGGCTCGTTGCGCGGCAATAGCCGCACCAGTAGTTCGTTGAGATAGAAAGCCGCGAGCAAGGCGTCGCCCTGAGGCGTCAAGGCGGCGCCCGCGGCTTCGGTCACACCCAGGTGCGGTAAATCGCCGCGCCCCGACCACCCGAGTTGCAAAGGTTGCAGCGGCTGCAACAGGGCGCGCAGCGGCTGACCCCTTGCGCCACGTACACCACGCGCAATCAAGCCCACGCGTCCGTGCTCTACGGTGAACACTTCCAGCAACAGGCTGGTCTCGCGATAGGCTTGCGCGTGCAGAACGAACGCTGGCTGAGACTCGACGCGCATGGACGCGCTAGTGCCGAGGGAGACAAGGATGACGGGAGCGGCCGACGCGCATGGCTACGCCAGTGCTGCGCGAGGACGTGTCAGCCGGTGTAGCCAAAGCGTTGCAGCGCGGCCTCGTCGTCCGACCAGTCGCTGCGCACCTTGCACCACAATTCGAGGAATACCTTGCGCTCCAGTTGGGCCTCGATGGCGAGCCTCGCCGAAGTGCCAATCGACCGGATACGGGCGCCTCCGGCGCCAATCACGATCGCCTTCTGGCTTTCGCGTTCTACCCAGATCGTCGCCGCGATACGCAGCAGCTTGCCCTCGTCCAGAAACTGCTCCAGTGCGACCGTGCCCGAGTAAGGCACCTCGTCACCCAACTGTCGCATCAATTGCTCGCGGATCAGCTCGGTGACGAGGAAGCGCTCGCTGCGATCGGTGACATCGTCGTCCGCGAACGCAGGCTCGCCCTGGGGCAAGAGTTTCAGCAGGCCAAGTTCGAGATCGGTCAAGCCAACACGTTTTTCCGCCGAGACCGGAAACACCGCAACGAAACTGCGCTCGCGCGTCACCTCGGCAATGAACGGCAGCAAGGCGCTCTTGTCCTTGATCCGGTCGACCTTGTTGATGATCAGTGCGCAGGGCAGACCACTTTCACGCACCGCGGTCCATGCGCGTCCATCGGCCTCGCGCCATTGGCCGGCCTCGATCACCAGCGCCACGAGTTGGACGTCGACCAACGCACCGCGCGCGGCGCGGTTCATGTAGCGGTTGATCGCACGTTTGCCGTCATCATGCAGGCCGGGCGTATCGACGTAGACGATCTGACCTTCCTGCCGCGTGCTGATGCCGAGAATGCGATGCCGGGTCGTTTGCGGACGCGCCGAGACGATGCTGACCTTGTAGCCGACCAGCGCATTGATCAGGGTCGACTTGCCGACGTTGGGTCGACCGATGATGGCCACCTGCCCGCAGTGCATGCCAGCTGCTTCAGCAGTTGTTGTCTGCTCTTCAGGAGCCTGCTCTTCAGGGGAATTTTCTTCAGGAGCGTTCATTCGAGTCTTCAAGTTGGTCTAGCAGGAGCTGTGCCGCGGACTGTTCGGCTTGCCGACGCGACGAGCCCTGTCCCGTCTGCTCCATCGATGGGGAGCTCAATACGCCCGCCACGTGAAATGTCTTGTCGTGGTCTTCACCCTCGGCGGCCACCAGTCGGTATTCGGGCAAGGGAAACTGGCGGGCTTGTAGCCATTCCTGCAGGCGCGTCTTGGCGTCCTTCGCGGTGCCACCATTGGGAAGATCGGCGAGTTGTGGTTCGAACCACGGCAGCACGCGTGCGCGGCAGGCATCGAATCCCGCGTCGAGATAGATCGCCCCGACCACCGCTTCCAGCGCATCCGCCAGGATCGAATCGCGCCGAAAGCCTCCGCTCTTGAGCTCACCCGGTCCCAGTTCGAGGCGGTCGCCCAGTTCGAGGGTACGTGCGATCACGGCCAGCGACGTCTCCCGGACCAGCGCCGCGCGCGCACGCGTAAGTTCACCTTCATCGGCTCGCGACCAGCGGCGGAACAAGGCGTCGGCGACGATCAGGTTGACCAGCGCATCACCGAGGAATTCCAGCCGTTCGTTGTTTCTCGATCCGGCGCTGCGATGGGTCAGCGCCCGCAGCAGCAGTTCCGGATCGTTGAAGGCGTGACCGATGCGGTCAATCAGTGTTGCCCTGGCGGGTGAGGTCGACGGTTTTATCGAACTTGGCGACGAAATCAAGGTTGTAGGCCAGCGGGCGACGGACTTCGTACTTGATATTGAGGTTGTAGCCCTTACTCCGCGTGACCTTGATGTGTTCGGGCTTGACCGAATCCACGTAGCTGATATTGAAACGGCGATCGAGCGCGGCGCGGATTTGCGCGGGTGACATGTTGGCCGATCCCGGTTCCGCCTGTAGCCCCTTCATGCTCTGCACTACCGAGTAATACTCGCTATACACCGGAAACAGTTTCATCCCGATGAACGCAAAGACGCCGACCACCATTAACACCATCATGAAGCCCAGCAGCGTAATACCACCCTGCTTCGACTTGCTCGCCATCACAATCCCCTTCCGGAAGTAGACCTGCGCCTAGTGTATGACGGTTCCGGGACGATCGAAATCGATTCCGCCATTGCGGCCGTCCCAGTTCATCCAGATCAGGAAGGCCTTGCCGACCAGGTTGGCTTCGGGAACGAAGCCCCAGTAGCGGCTGTCTTCGCTGTTGTCACGATTGTCGCCCATGACGAAGTAATGGCCGTCGGGCACCTTCCACAGGCCCTCACCCTGCGGCACGTAATAGGCTGCAGAGCGTTGCAGGATGCGGTGCGAAGCGCCCGGCAGCTCTTCCAGCTTCAGCTCTGCGCCTGTCATGTCGCGTCCGCTGCCCGAACCGATATAGCGTCCCAACGGCTGCATCGGGACGGCTTCGCCGTTCACGTAAAGGGTCTTGTTGCGGTAGACAACCTCGTCCCCGGGCAGGCCGATCACGCGTTTGATGTAGTCCTGGCTGGGATTCTTCGGATATCGGAACACCGCCACATCGCCGCGCGCTGGCTCGCCGACCGGGACCACTTTGGTGTCGAGTACCGGCAACCGAAAGCCGTACGCGAACTTGTTGACGAGGATGAAATCCCCGATCAGCAGCGTGGGCATCATCGAACTGGACGGAATACGAAACGGCTCGGCAATAAAGGAGCGCACCAGCAACACGATCAGGATGACGGGAAAGAACGAACGCGCGTATTCGACCAACAGCGGCTCCTTCTTCTCGTTTCCCGAACCCGCCAGCGCGGCGCGTTCGCCGCGAGCCTTGGCGAACAACAGGTGGTCGAGCAGCCAGACGCCGCCAGTCAGCGCGGTCAGGCCCACCAGGATTGCTGCGAAATCGAAATCCACGGGTTCAGTTCCTCAGTTCAGAGTCGTCGGGATGTTTCACTTGCTGTCGACCTGCAGCACAGCCAGGAAGGCTTCCTGCGGGATTTCCACCCGGCCCACCTGCTTCATGCGCTTCTTGCCTTCCTTCTGCTTCTCCAACAGTTTTTTCTTGCGCGTCGCGTCGCCGCCGTAGCACTTGGCCAGCACGTTTTTTCGCATCGCCTTGACCGTGGAGCGCGCGATCACCTGCGCGCCGACCGCGGCCTGGATCGCGACATCGAACATCTGGCGCGGAATCAGCTCGCGCATTTTCTCGCAGATGTCGCGCCCGCGACGATCGGCATGCGAACGATGGCAGATGAAGGACATCGCATCGACCTTGTCGCCATTGATCAAGACATCCAGGCGAACAAAGGGCCCCGCCTCGAATCGCACGAAGTGGTAGTCGAGCGAGGCGTAGCCGCGGCTCACCGATTTCAGTCGGTCGAAGAAATCGAGCACAACCTCGGCCATCGGCAGCTCGTAGTTGATCTGCACCTGACTGCCGAGGTAGTTGATGCCTTTCTGAACGCCACGCTTCTCTTCGCACAACTTGATGATGCTGCCGACGTGCTCGGGCGGGGTGAGGATGTTGGCGAGAATGATCGGCTCACGCAGCTCGGCGATCTTTGTCGGCACCGGCAACTTGGCCGGATTGTCGAGTGGCGTGACATTGCCGTCGGTGTCGAGCAACTCGTACACCACGGTCGGCGCGGTAGTGACCAGGTTGAGGTCGTACTCGCGCTCCAAGCGCTCCTGCACGATCTCCATGTGCAACATGCCAAGGAAGCCGCAACGGAAGCCAAAGCCCATGGCCTCGGAACTCTCCGGTTCGAAACGCAACGCAGCGTCGTTGAGCTTGAGCTTCTCCAGCGCCTCGCGCAGGTCCGGGTAGTCGTCCGCATCGACCGGGAACAGGCCAGCGAACACTCGTGGCTGCATTTCCTGGAAGCCGGGCAGCGGCTTCGACGCCGGATCGCTTGCCAGCGTCAGCGTGTCGCCCACCGGTGCGCCGTGAACGTCCTTGATGCTGGCGTTGATCCAGCCCACTTCGCCCGCGCCGAGCTTGGGCAGATCTTTGCGCTTGGGAGTAAACACACCCACCTTGTCTACCAGATGCGTGCGGCCGGTCGACATCACCAGGATCTTCGTGCCCGGCACGATGTCGCCTTGCATCACCCGCACCAGCGACACCACGCCGAGGTAATTGTCGAACCAGGAGTCGATGATCAGCGCCTGCAGCTTGTCGGTGTCGCGCGGCCGCGGCGGCGGAATCCGCTCCACGATCGCTTCCAGTACATCGCGCACATTGAGGCCGCTTTTCGCACTGACCTGAAGCGCATCGTGGGCATCGATGCCGATGACGGCCTCGATCTCCT
>JBKJTK010000528.1:0-2730 GCA_046590875.1 Chiayiivirga sp. | reverse complement strand
GAAGCGAGGCGCTGGGTCCCTGCTTCCGCGGGGATGACGACGTGTTGTCACTGCGCCCTCCGAGTCTCGAACCCACTCATGTACGGCCTCACCCGCCCCTTTCTCTTCGCCCTCGATCCCGAACGTGCTCACGCGCTCGGCTTGAAGGCCATCGAAACGGCCTATCGCACCGGGCTTAATCCGCTGATTGCGTCGCGGCCCAAGCCAATGCCGCTCACGGTGTTCGGGCTGAAGTTCGAGAATCCGGTCGGGCTTGCGGCCGGCATGGACAAGAACGGCGCGCATATCGATGCGTTGTCCTCCTTGGGTTTTGGCTTCATCGAGATCGGCACCACGACGCCGCGCGCGCAGGACGGCAACCCGAAGCCTCGAATGTTCCGGTTGCCGCAGTTCGACGCCGTGATCAATCGCCTGGGTTTCAACAACGAGGGCGTCGATGTCCTGGTGCGCAACGTCGAGCGCACACGCTGGCGCGGCGTGTTGGGCATCAATATCGGCAAGAATGCGGACACGCCGAACGAGCGCGCGGTCGACGACTACCGGTATTGCCTGGAGCGGGTTTACCCGCACGCAGGCTATGTGACGATCAACATCTCCTCGCCCAATACCAGCGGCCTGCGCGATTTGCAGGGAGAAGAAGCGCTTAAACGCCTGCTTGGGTCGCTGCGCGAAGCGCAGGAGAAACTGGCTGCGCGGCACCGCCAGCGCGTACCGATGCTGGTGAAGATCGCGCCGGACTTGTCCGATGCCGAGATTGACAGCATCGCCGACGTGTTGAACGCGGCAGGCGTCGACGGCGCCATTGCGACCAACACCACGATCGATCGCCATTCCGTCGCCGGGCACCGTCATGCCAAGGAAGCCGGCGGCTTGTCGGGCCGGCCGCTCTACGGTGCATCAACGTATGTCCAGCGCCGATTGCGCGCGCGATTGCCGGATTCGATCCCGGTGATCGGCGTCGGCGGCATCCTGAGCGGTGCCGATGCCGCCGGCAAGATCGCGGCCGGCGCGAGCCTGGTGCAGACCTACACCGGTCTCGTGTATCGCGGCCCGGTGCTGATCGGCGAATGCGTCGAAGCGATCCGCCGCCGCAAGGAAGGACCGAGCAGCGGGCCGCGCACGGGATGAGCGAGGCCGTCACCCTGGTCGAAAACGCTTCGCTCGCCGGCCGTAATGGCTTCCGGGTGGCGGCGCACGCAGAACTGCTGGCCGACGTGCGCCGTCCCGAAGGTCTCGACGAACTGTTCGACTATCCGTTTGTTCGCCGCTCACCCGTGCTGGTGCTGGGGGAAGGCAGCAATCTGCTGTTCGCGGCCGACTGGCCGGGAGTGGTGGTGTCGATCGCGACACTGGGACGACGCATTCTCGCGGACGACGTCGACTCCTGCCTGATCCGTGCCGAGGCTGGCGAACGGTGGGATGACCTGGTGCGCTGGTCATTGGGTCAGGGGCTGGTAGGGCTGGAAAACCTGTCGCTGATCCCGGGCACGGTCGGCGCCGCGCCGATCCAGAACATCGGCGCCTACGGCACCGAAGTCGGCGAGTTCATCGTCGCAGTGGAGGCCTGGGATCGCGGTACGCGGCGCATCGAACGCCTGGCGCACGCGGACTGCGGCTTCCGCTATCGCGACAGCGTGTTCAAGCGCGAACCCGAGCGCCGCATCGTCACGGCGATCGAACTGCGGCTGCCGCGGCAGCGCGAACTGCGCATGGATTATCCCGGGGTACAAGAGGAACTCGCCGCGATGGGCATTGACACGCCGCGCGCCCCACACGTGGCCGAAGCGGTATGCCGGCTGCGCACGCGCAAGCTGCCGAACCCGGCACTGATCGGCAACGTCGGGAGTTTCTTCAAGAATCCGCTGGTCGCCGCCGATATTGCAGACGCGCTCAAGTCGCAGAATCCGGAACTCCCGCTCTATCCTGCCGCCGACGACAAACAGCGCAAACTCTCCGCCGCCTGGCTGATCGAGCGCTGCGGCTGGAAAGGCCAGCGCGACGGCGACGCCGGAGTGTCTGCGCAGCACGCCCTGGTGCTGGTCAATCATGGCAACGCCAGTGGCGCGGAGTTGCTCGCGCTTGCACGGCGCATCGCGGCCTCAGTGCACGAGCGGTTTGGCGTTACGCTCGAACCCGAAGCGCGCATCGTCGGCGCGCGCTTCGAGGACGCCCCCGCATGATGCCCGCGCCGACACCCGCGAACACGGTGTCGCGCGCGGTGCTGTTGATGACGGCCAGCACCCTGATGTTCGGCACCATGGCCGCGGTGATCCGGCTCGCGTCCGAGCAGCTGCATCCGTTCGAGATCGCCTTCTTCCGCAATTTCTTCGGCTTCGTGTTCGCGCTGCCGTTACTGTTGCGCCACGGCCCGAGCCTGTTCAAGACCACGAAGCTGCCGCTTTACCTGCTGCGTTGCGGGATCGGCATGATCGGCATGCTCGCGGGCTTCTGGGCCATCGTGCATCTGCCGCTGGCGCAGGCAATCGCGCTGTCTTACTCCACGCCGCTGTTCGTGACCATTGGTGCGGTGCTGGTATTGAACGAAGTGGTGCGCGCGCGGCGTTGGACCGCCGTGCTGATCGGCTTTCTTGGTGTCATCGTGATCGTGCGCCCGGGGGGCGACAGCTTCAGTGCCGGAAGCCTGGTCGCGGTGTTCGCCGCGGTGATGAGCGCGAGCACGGCGATCAGCATCAAGTTCCTCTCGCGCACCGAGAAACCCGACGCGATCGT
>JBKJTK010000520.1:0-3623 GCA_046590875.1 Chiayiivirga sp. | reverse complement strand
CGATATGCACCATAGCCCGCATCAATACCGGCGGTGACAGGTCGCAACTCCAGCCGCCATCGGCGTAAAGCTCCAACTTCAGCGCCTGCAACATCCCCGCGTCGTCGAAGCCGACCTCGTACTGCGCGAAAAACGGATGCCGCTTGCCGGTGAGCTGCATGTCGAGCGCACGCGACAGCTTGATCCGCACCGGGCGTCCGGTGACCTGCGCCGCCAGCGCCGCGATCGCGGCGTAGGGATTAGCCTGCGTCTCCTTGCCGCCGAAACCGCCGCCCATGCGCAAACAACGGCAGACAACACGGTGCGCCGGGATGCCGAGCACGCGCGCGACGATGATCTGGGTCTCGGTCGGATGCTGAGTGGACGCGGTCACCTGCACGATGCCCTCGGCGTCGATCTGAACCCAGCTCGCCTGGGTTTCGAGATAGAAATGATCCTGGCCGCCGATCTCGATCTCGCCGCTAAGGAGATGTGTCGCGCTAGCGAGCGCGGAGTCGGCATCGCCGCGCGTGACGTGGGCCGGCGGCAGGTGAAACTGTTGGTCCGCTATGGCTTGCTTCAAGCTCAGCCGCGCCGGCAGCGGTTCGTACTTCACCGCAACATGCCGGGCGGCGGCCTGTGCCGCGGCCTCGTCTTCCGCGACCACCCAGGCCACCGCCTGACCGTAAAACTCCACCACTCCCGCCGGAATCAGCGGCTCGTCGTGCAGGATCGGGCCGGTGTCGTTCTCGCCAGGAATATCGTGTGCGGTGAGTATCGCGCAAACACCGGGCAGCGTGCGCGCCTTCGTCGCATCGATCTCCAGGATACGCGCATGCGCATGCGGCGCCTGCACCGGGTACACACTCAGCAACCCTGCCGGGGGATGCTGCTCGTCGGTGTAGATCGCGCGACCGGTGACGTGGCCGATGGCGCTTTCGTGTTTGAGCGTGTTGCTCCCTCTCCCGCTTGTGGGAGAGGCTTGGCCTGCCCTGAGCCTGTCGAAGGGGGGTGAGGGCGTTCGAATGCCGGCGGAGTCATGCTTCATGCGCAATTCTCCGCCACGAACTTCGCAAACAAACTCGCGCACAACGCGCCGCGATACTCCGCACTGCCGCGATGATCGTCGAGCGGCGTGAACTCGGTGCGCAAGCGTGCGGCGGCCTCTTCCAGCGTCTGGGCGTCGAGCACGCGCCCGAGCAGGAACGTCTCCACCGACTTCGCTCGACGTGGAATCGCCGCCACGCCGCCATACGCGAGCCGCGCATAACCTACGCGCCGTTGCGTATCGAAGCCGAGTGCGAACGTCGCGGCCACGATGCTGATGTCGTCGGTCTGACGTTTCGCTACTTTGAGCGACGCGGTGATGGTGCCGGCGCGCCGCGGCAAGGTCACCGCTTCGACCAGCTCGTCCGGCGCGCGCGCGGTCTTGCGGTAGTCGACAAAATAGCCGTCGATCGGCAACGCGCGCGCACCAAGCGGGCCGCGCAGGTGCACGGTCGCGTCCAATGCGAGCAACACCGGCAACAGATCGCCGATCGGCGAGGCGGTGCCCAGGTTGCCGCCGAAGGTGGCCCGGTTGCGGACCTGACGCGCCGCGAACCAGGGCAACATCTGGTCGAGCGCAGGAAATAGGCCGGCCAGTTCGCGTTCGATCCGACTCAGGGTGACACCGGCGCCAATGGACACGGCGTCCTCTCGAACCTCGAGGCGCTGGAGTGCGTCAATCCGATCCAGCGCAATGAACGCCGGTGCCACCGGTTTGCCGTGACTGAGGTCGACTCCGAGATCGGTCGCGCCCGCGATCCAGACCGCATCCGGGTAATGAGCCTTCAGCGTCAGCGCCGCATCGATCGAAGTGGGGCTGAAATAGGCGCCGAGTTCGACCCGTCCGAGCGGCGCCTGCGAAGCAGCGAGCGCGGTGCGGAAACGGTCATCGGTGGCAGGCAAGGCGGCGAGTTGCGCACCGGCGGCGCGGATCGGCTGGTAGCCGGTGCAACGGCACAGGTTGCCTTCGATCACGTGGTCGCCGGTTTCATCATTCTGCAGGCCGACAAACAAACTCATCACGAAGCCCGGCGTGCAGTAGCCGCATTGCGAGCCGGCGCAATCCACCATCGCCTGCTGCACCGGATGCAGGCGATCCGTGTCCGCCAGCGCCTCCACCGTCAGCACCTCGCGCCCCACCATCGACCCCATCGGCAACAGACAGCTGTTGACCGCCCGCCAATGCGGCATGCCGTCGGTGTCAACCTGGATCATTGCCACCGTGCAGGCGCCGCAGTCGCCATCGGCGCAGCCTTCCTTGGTGCCGCTCAGGCGCTGCCGCTTGAGCCAGCGCAACAGGGATTCGGTCGGATCGCTGCCGGTCAGTGCCGTGTCGCGTCCATTCAGGCGGAAAATCGAACTCGTCATGCGGCAAGAGTAACGCGTCGCCTCGGCGCGGTTAAGCGATGCGAATCGGAGTCCGATACCGAGCGATGTCCACGCCGTAGCTGCGTGGCGGCGTGCGTGACGCCGTGAGTCGGACCATACTCGACGTGTCGCAGTCGGAGCTTCGGCATGACGTTACCTCTGCACACGACGGTTCTGATCGGTGCGACTGCCCTGGCCATCGCAGCCTTGTTCCGCGGCGCGATTTCGACACCGCATGAGGCGCCGTTGCCGATGCGCGAATTGTTGCCAATCGAGTGGCGGCTGCCGGCCGCGTCCGATATTCCGTTCGCGCTCGACACCCGCTTGCCGAGGCCAGTAGCACCTCCGCTTTCCGCATCCGTCATTTCGCAACAACCAACCGAATCCACGCCGGACTGGCTCGCGTTGCTGGCCCAGGCCGACGCCGGCGATCCTCATGCCGCCTGCCAGCTGTCGGTGCTGCTGGATGATTGCCGCCTGGCAGCCGAGGTCGACGAAATGGTGGAAACGCAGATCTCCATGGCCGCCTCCGAAGACACCAATGTGATCGCAAACGCGCGCGATATCGCGGTGCTGGAGACCTCGATCGATCCGCTGCGTGATACCTGCGCCAGCGTGCCCGCGGATCTGGTTTCGCAAGGCTGGATCTATCTGCTGCGCGCCGCGATCGCTGGACACGAGCCCTCGATGTTCCGCTTCGTGACCGATCTGCCGGTCGACCCACGGCTGTCGGGGGAAACCACCGATGCCTGGTCGGTCTATCGCGAGCACGCCGCGCTTTTCATCGGCCTGCTGCTGCAGCGCGCGTCGCCCGAGGCATTGATGCTCGCGTTCCGCGCGGCGCAGGGCGCGATCTTCGTCGGCGACCGCCCGATCCAGACGCGCGATCCGGCCGCCGTGGTGCGGCTTGGGACCGCCTTGATCCAACTGCGCGAAGCCGATCCCGGGAGCGAGGAAAACATCGCACTCGCGCTGGCCGAGCTCCCTGCCCTTGAATCGGTACGCGCCCGTGCGGAAGGCCAGCGTCTGGCGGATCGCTTCATGCAGCGGCGGACGCTGGCGCCGCCAATGCCCTGGGACTCGCTGCTCACGGACGAATGCTCCAACGGCTGGCCGGGTATGGAAAGCGAGTACACCGCCTATTCGTTCTAGCCTGCACGCGTCGCGACCGGGCATCCACCCGCGATGCATAGGCGCGGCCGGCAAGTTCGGGCAGACTTCCCAGTCGA
>JBKJTK010000395.1:0-6213 GCA_046590875.1 Chiayiivirga sp. | reverse complement strand
ATTCGCCGCCGGGTAGAACCGGCAAGTCTAACTCCCGCAAAAACGCATTGTGCTTCTGCGTCGCCGTGCGGATCGCGCTTGCAATTTCCGTCAAGCGGGTATGCGTCGCCCTCAGGTCGATCTCTGGCTCTGCCTGCGCGGTGCTGATGTAGCGGGAGATGTTGAGGTTGAAGCCTTCCGCCTCGATCCGATCCATTGAGACGCGCTTCGCGCAGCGGTCTCCTTCCTTGCGGTGCTTGTAGGTCTCGACGATCTTGTCGATGTGCGCGTCGCTGAGAACGTTCTGGCGCTTGCCTTTATCGAAGTGATCGGCGGCATTGATGAACTGAACGTCATCGAACTTCTTGCACTTCTTCAGCACCACGATGCACACCGGGATGCCGGTCGAATAGAACAGGTTCGCGGGTAGGCCGATGACGGTGTCGATGTGGCCGTCTTTCAGCAGCTTGGTGCGGATCTTCTCTTCGGCACCGCCGCGGAACATTACGCCGTGGGGCAGGATGATCGCCATCACGCCCCGATCCTTCAGGTAGTGGAAGCCGTGCAGCAGGAAGGCGAAGTCGGCGGCGGATTTGGGCGCGATGCCGTGGTTCTTGAAGCGCACGTCGTCGCTCACGTCGTCCTTCGGCTCCCAGCGGTAGCTGAAGGGCGGATTGGCGACCACGGCGTCGAACTTCGGCATCTTCGCGGGATTGGTCTCGCGCAGGACATCCCACTCGTTGAGCAGGGTGTCGCCGTGGTAGATCTCGAACTCGGTGTCCTTGCAGCAAGATCAGAAATGACTGTCCTGAGCCGGTTTGACACCAAGAGGTTGGCGCTCAGGGGTCATCTGATAGGTGATCTCGGAGGACATTGGAGAAGCAGGATTTCGCTGGTCGCCGATGAGCTCCGAGCAGCATAGAAACGCCTTATAACCCGGAGCTCAAACAAACCCGGCTCTCGGCGAGAATGCGAGCGCACTGAACAGGCGATTCGAGCTGGCCGTTCGCTTCGGGCCGCAATGGAGCGATCTGCATAGCGACCCGAAGCGGAGCACGAGGCATGGGCTGGTTGGACGTCCCGGCCAGAACGGCTTTTCACGTCGATGTGAATCACGGATCATTCCCTGATCGCTCGATTGTCGGGCGAGCATCAGCAGTTGGAGAATCATGACTTCGCATTTCCGGAGATTTCGCGATAGAGCTGGCGCGCGCCTCATGCGCATCAGGAATATGAGTCAATGAAGATCGCAATCAACGGAGCCGGTATTGCCGGAACGGCGCTCGCTTACTGGCTAGGAAAGCTGGGCCACGAGGTGTTGCTTGTGGAGCGTGCGCCTGAACTTCGCACCGGCGGATTCGTTCTCAACCTATGGGGCATCGGCTACAACGCTGTGGAAAAGATGGGCCTGCTTCCAAGGCTTCTGGATCTGCAGCACCATTCCGACGAGCTTCGCATGGTGGACCGTTGGGGACGAACCCGTGGCGGGTACCCGTCCAGCGTGCTGTTGAAACTCGCCAACGGACGCATGGCTACGCTGGCGCGGTCCGACATCGCAGCTGCCATCTACGGCTCATTGAACGGCGGAGTGAAAACGCTCTTCGGCGACAGCATCACCGCGATCACGGAAGTCGGAGCGCGTGTACAGGTCGACTTTGAGCAGTCGTCGCCGCAAGAAGTCGACTTGGTGGTTGGTGCTGACGGCCTGCACTCGCGAGTTCGCCAGATCGTCTTCGGACCCGAAGACGAATTCGAGCATCCGCTGGGTTGCCACGTTGCTTCGTTCGAGGTCGTTGGCTATCGCCATCAAAACGGCAACGCCTACGTGGCACATACGGCGCCGGGCAGATATGTAGCCCGCTTCCCCCTGCGCGACGACAGGATGCTCTTCTTCGTGCTCATGCGGGACGAATACCTGGAGGGCAGGCGCCCCGACAGCCAATCCGGGCGCAAGGCAGCATTGACCCATGCGCTGGCCGATATCGGCTGGGAATCGGCAGCGATTCTGTCGGCAGTCGAGCAGGTCGACGACATCTACTTCGACAGCATTAGTCAGATCTGCATGGACGCATGGACCAAGGGCAGCGTGACGCTGATCGGCGATGCCGCTGCCTGCCCTTCCCTCATCGCCGGCGAGGGCGCGGGGTTCGCACTAGCTCAGGCATATGTCCTGGCGGGTGAGATCCACGCGCATCAAGGCGACACCGATGCGGCGCTCGCCCGCTACCAGGCACGAATGAAGCCTGTCGTCGCGCGCAAGCAGGAGCATGCGAAAAGCCTGGTGGCCTCGTTCGTGCCGAGAACGGCTACTGGCGTACGCATTCGCGACCTTGCAACACTCCTGATGCGGCTGCCGGTATTTCCAAAGATCCTGATGGGGCGTTATTTCCACGACGAGATGACATTGCCGGAGTACGGCATCTGAGACCGATGGCTGCAGCTTGGCACGATGGCCAGGTCATGACCGCTTCTGGCCGAACAGCGACCGTCGCAATGCGACCCTTTGCCGCCGATGGTGAATGTCCGCTCTAGTGAAGGCTGGGCACCAACACATGAGTTCAGCGGAGCGAAGCATCCTGCGCATCCGCCTGGACGATGAGTTGGTCGTCATGAGCTACCTGACTGCACACCTACACGTCTGCTTTGCAGAAAGACAAGGTAAACGTAGTACCTCGGCCAAGTTCGGAGGTCACAGAAACCTTTCCCTGAAGCTGCTGCATCAGGCCGTAAACTTGCGCTAGCCCCAGACCACTGCCTCGCCCTTCTGGCTTTGTTGTGAAATATGGTTCGAAGAGATGGGACCGCACGCGCTCAGTCATCCCCGGACCATTGTCACTGACCGACACGGTTGCGAATTTTTGGCATTCTCCAGAATCATTTGACATTGTGGACTCGCCAAATCGGATTTCGATGACCCCTTTTCCCGCGCACGCGTCACGCGCATTGATAAATAAATTGATCAATGCCTGTTCAACCGCGTGCACATCGATCATTGCCCACAGTGACCCATCAATGCGCTGAACATCCATTTGCATTTGTGGGCCCAAGGCGTGAGCGACGAAATCAGTCAGGCTCACAACCACCGCCTGCAAATCAGCGGGCGTGGAGGTCACTGCGTGCGCTATACCAAAATTCATCAAGCGTTTGGCGGAAGCGGCTGCTTGGTCCACTGCCGTCAGCCCAATATCCAACAAACGCGCGCGCTTCTCCAGGGAGAGATCCGTGCTTTCCTTCAACGTGCCCAGCGCCAGCTTTACACTCTGAAGCATGTTGTTGAAGTCATGGGCGATGCCTGCAGCCATCTGGCCGATAGCTTCGTTGGCCCGGGCTTGACGCGTGGCATCTTCAGCGAGCTGTTGCGCCGCTTGAGCCAGGTTGACGCGTTGCTGCATTACGGCGGCATCAGCCTCTGCCTGGTCGGACCTCAACTGCGTCTGTCCAAGCGCTTGGATCAGTCGTTCATAGCGCACACTCGCCTCGGTAGCGTCGACACTCGCCTCATCCAGACGCCCTTGTACGGTGGCATTGATCGCTTTGAAAGCCCCCTCCAGTTCAATGCGATCGGTGACGTCGCGGCTCACCACCATAAGACGACGAATCTCACCGCTATCGTCGAGAATTGGACCCACGCTGACGAACCACCAGCGAGGCTCTCCTGTCGCGGTGGGACAAAAATCCGTGAAACACTCGACGTTGCCCGCCTTGACGTTTTCTGTGGCCTTCCTAAGCTTATCTCTCGACCGCTCGGGCCACAGATCGAACCACTCCTGTCCAATTACTTGGTCAGGAGATAAAAATTGAAGTGCGCGAAGCCCGCCGTCGTTGATGGTGATAATTCGGCCATTCAAATCCAAAAGTTTTATGCAGTCCCGCGAGAGCGCACATGCCTTTTGATAGAGGTCCTCAAGCTGCATCGAGATTCCGTTTCTGGTGAATCAGTGTCACGATCCTTTCACTTCACTGCGAACAAGCTCCAGGGGTAATCACTACTCGATGCAAAGGTTCCAGGCCCCAAGTGATGATCCTGCTGGTCGAAGACGATGCGGACATCCGGGCGGTCTCTGCCATAGTACTGGAAGATGCTGGCTACGAGGTCGTGCAGGCAAAGGACGGTTGTCAGGCTCTCACGGTTCTGCAGGCCAACCCTGACGTCGCTCTTGTGTTCAGCGATATCCATATGCCCGGCATGAACGGGATCGAACTCGCCAACATACTGGGCGCAAGAAAGCATGGGCTGCCTGTGGTGCTGACGTCGGGCAATCCTGCCGATCAGTATTCAAAGTTTCCGAAAGAGATCGCACTGTTGGTCAAGCCCTACAGCCGCCAAGATCTTCTCGAAGTCATTGCACAGCACTTGCCTTGATGTTGTGTCACGTCGCCTATTCCGACCCGAGCGCGAACTAGCTGGGAACGCCAACGACTCGTGGTACGGATGATCAAAATTATTGCCAGCGTGCCAACGACTGACTTTGCTGAGCCGAACCTTCTCAAATCAAAGCAGTTGGCAGTCGACCGCTTCTGAACGGTCAGCGACTTGGTGGCCAGCTGTTGTTGGCCTATCGGACGACGCTGGTCATTGGTCGCTCTCGACCCTTAGCTGACATTGAAAATGACGCCAGCTAAGAATTTAGCTAATGCACCCACATTTCAAGAGTACGTGCGAGACTTCCGCCCTCTATTTGGTACGGCTAGGTTGAGCGAGTGAGCGATCGGCGGTTCGCGTTATTGCTGTGGCTGATGTTGGCCGCAGGCTCGGTAAACGCGCAGTCGGCGGGCCTGCCCATGACAAGCGAAGTAGGCGCGGAAGCCGCCGTGAAATCGCTGCTGAGGGAAGTCCGCGAGCAGTACGAACTGCCAGCGATTGCCGCGGTGGCAGTTAAGGCCGATTCCGTACTTAGCACCGTTGCGGTCGGCGTGCGTCGTCTGGGGCACACGGATCAAGTAGTGCCGACGGACCGGTTTCACATCGGGTCGAATGGTAAGGCGATCGCGAGCACGGTGATAGCCAAACTCATCGAAGAAGGAGTGCTTGCGTGGGACAGTCGGCCCATTGATGTTTTTCCCGAGCTCGGGTCGTCGGTCCACGACGGGTTTCGCGAAGTGACGCTGCAGCAGCTTCTAGGGCACCGCGCAGGGTTGCCGCAATACCTGACGCCGAGGTCCATGCGCTCCGCAGAGGGCCGGGTGGACAACTCGGATTCGCCCCGAGCGCAGCGGCGCGCGCTCGCCATTTGGCTGTTGCAGCAGGCTCCAGACGTCGCCGCAGACGTCGATCACTATTCCAATGTCGGCTACACCATAGCCGCAGCGATGGCCGAGGCGGCAGCGAAAGAGCCGTGGGAATCATTGCTTGAGAGTCGGCTGGCTGAGCCGATTGGCATCACGCTGTGGCGTGGCCAGCCGGCGCGCGTCGACCCGGCGCAGCCGTGGGGGCACCGGCCGAAGAGCTACTTCGGAATAGGACACGCCGGGCAACATGCGACCAAGCCTCAGGACTACTTGAACCTGGGGCCGTTGTTTCTGCCTGCGGGTGACCTCGCGTTGTCGCCCAGCGACTATGCAGCCTTTCTCCAACAACATTTGTCCGGCCTGAAAGGGACGGACGGGCTACTGCAGGCCTCGAGCATTCGATACCTGCACTTTGGACCTGACGGCTATGCTCTGGGGTGGGGGGAATCGACCTTGGATGGCGCTCTGGCGCACACACATATGGGATCGGAAGGGACCTTTGTCGCGGCAGTGATGTTGCTGCCGGAGCATGACCTTGCTGCTGCGGTGTTCATAAACTCCGCGACACCGAATGCCGACAAAGCGGCCCGGGAAGCGACCAAGGCAATTTTGCGGCTCTACCTGCCCAGCATATCAAATTCGTCTTCCGACGCGAGAGTAAAACAGCCGGCCCTGCTGCTCACCGCTCCCAATGAATGACGGCTACTGACCGAGGCTGTGTGAAAACTCACTCTCGAAAGTGCACCTGGTCAGGAAGAGATCAAACTCTCGATCGTACGCGAATTCCAGAACACTGGAATCCGACGATCAGTCTGAAATTCGCGTAGGTGGCGATGCGCGCTTAGCGCCGGGAGTTTTCACACAGCCTCGGCCGATTGCCGCCGGTCATGCTCTCGCCGCTTCTGGGCAGATGGAGTGGCGAAGCTGGTCAGCGGACGCGGCGGCGCGGGATTCAGCACGGCGAAAGTCCGCAGGACGTCAGGGCTTGTCCGCGGCCGGAACTTC
>JBKJTK010000506.1:0-5009 GCA_046590875.1 Chiayiivirga sp. | reverse complement strand
CGCGGATCGTTCACGATGCGGCGATTAGAAGCGAGGCCGCGACCGCAACGGCAGGAACAACGTGTTGCATGCGCGCATCTAACGGACCGAAGCTCAGCGGCTTCGGCACGCACGCGGGATTGTAACGCACTCGGGACCAGCCATCACGCGTGCCGAAGTCCGCTGCAGCTTTTAGTTAGATGCGTTCGTGCCACGTGCCGGACGGGTCGACGCCACGCAGAGATTGTGACAGCAAGCGGCCTCGTTCCGTGGGAAGTACCACGATGCCAGCGCCGCGATACAGAACTCGAGATGAGCGATGAAGGAGCAGCGGCGCGGATGACCGCGGGTGCTTCGGAACGAGGCCGCTTGCCTGCGACACATTTAATGGCGGCGGCCAGCGACGATCGTGCCACCCGATGCACAACGCTGCGAGATTGACGATCGAACTCGCCTGGGTGCAAGCGGCCTCGTTCCGTGGCAAGGGCGATGATGCGAGCGCCGCGATACGGAACTTGAAATGAACGGTGAAGAGGAGCGGCGCGGATCCTTCAACATGCCGCGAATTAGAAGCGAGGCCGCGACAGCAACGGCAGGAACACCGTGATGAACGCGCGCATCTAACGGACCGCGGTTCACCGGCTTCGGCCAACGCGCAGAACGTGAAAGTAATAGTAGCAGCCAAGTGGCCGAAGTCCGGTGCAACCGCCTAGTTAGGCGCGGGCCATTCAAGCTGAGAGGTAACTACATGAACGTGTGCTGTTCGATTGATGTTCTTTGGCGAATTCGGTTCTCGACTTGTGTGCACGCCGCTGAACGCGTTTTTCCAGTGATCAAGGGAGAGCCGCACTCGCGAGGACTCGAACGGCAACTTGGAGTCGCGTAACTTTGGTAAAGCTCAGTAAGAGATTATGGCTGTGCTAAGGGATTCGGGCATCACTTAAATCCAGGAATCCACGGTGGTTGCTGAAGGCACAGGGCGCCGCACTTCGTGCAGTGAAATGCGACGCACCGTTCGCCTGAGGCGAGCAGCGATAACTCTTCTTTGCGAGGAGCGTCCTTCCGGTGAAAGAACAACTCCTGATGTGAGAGACCGACCGCGAAGAAACCGGCCCAAGTGCCGTGAATCCCTGCGTCGCCCTCCGCCATTTCTTCGCTGCAGTTGGGACAGATCATGAGCGCCTAACGGACCGCGGTTCACCGGCTTCGGCCCACGCGCGGAACGTAAAAGTAATAGTAGCAGGCAAGAGGCCGAAGTCCGGTGCAACCAGCTAGTTAGATGCGGTGTTGCCACGCGCAGGACCAGGCGACGCCACGGAGAGATCGTGACAGCAAGTGGCCTCGTTCCGTGTGAAGGATGCCGATGGAAGCGCCGCGAGAGGCAACGTCAGCTGAGCGAGGAAGTGCGTTGGCGCGGATGACCGCGATGCATTGCTTCGGAACGAGGCCGCTTGCCTGCGACACATTTCATGGCGGCGGCCAGCGATGGTCGCGCCACCGATGCACAACGCTACGAGATGGAAGAATGGAACTCGCTTGGATGCAAGCGGCCTCGTTCTGTGTGAAGGGCGATGATGCGAGCGCCGCGACACAGAACTTGAAATGAGCCATGTAGAGGAGCGACGCGGATCGTTCACGATGCGGCGATTAGAAGCGAGGCCGCGACCGCAACGGCAGGAACAACGTGTTGCATGCGCGCATCTAACGGACCCAAGCTCACCGGCTTGGCCCCGCACGCATTGAAGTTTAGCACTCGGGACCAACCAGGTGCGGGGACAAGTCCGGTGCAGCGCGGAGTTAGGCGGCGGCCGCGATGCTGTTTTCGCAACCCCTCTTGCGACCGCGAAAACAACGGGCGCAGATACGGCCAGTGCTGTCCTCTTTGCGCGACCTCCTTGGGACACTACTTTGTCGGCGGCTGCTCGCGACGTACCGCAGGGCTGGCGCCCACTGTGGCAACCTGGCCGTCCTGGTCGCCGCTGCCACCCGAGACCCCAACAGCCCCGATAATTTTTCCGTCCACGATGATGGGCACGCCGCCATCAATGGGAATTGCCCCTGTGTCACCGACCGCCCTATTGGAGCCACCCATGATCGGCTTAATGGAGCCACTTGCAGGCCCCGGAAAACGGGTCTCGAACGGGGTGTAGTTTCAGGGGTTTTTCGGGGTCTTCGCAACCGCTGATTTCGGGGCTTCGGTGGCGGGTCGAGGGGTGCGGTAACTGGCGCCGTCGAGCACGACGCGATAGGCGCCGTGGCGTAGCCGGTCGAGGGTGGCGGCGCCGAGCATCTTGTTGGCCGGGAACGCTTCGCTCCATTCGGAGAGATCGAGGTTGCTGGTGATGATCGTGGCAACGCGTTCGTAGCGTTCGGCGATCAGCTCGTGGAAGTCTTCGTCGTGCGGCGGGCGAATGGGCTTGAGCGCGAAGTCGTCGATGATGAGCAGGTCGATGCGGGCGAGCTGCTGCAGCTTGCGGTCGAAGCCACCGATGGCGCGCGCGGCGTTGAGGCTGGCGGTGAGCTGGCTCTGGCTGGTAAACAACACGTCGCGGCCCTGACGCAGCGCGCAGTGGCCGAGGGCTTGCGCCAGATGGCTCTTGCCGGTGCCGCACGGGCCGACGATCAGCACCGGCGCCTTCTCGTCGAGATAGCGGCCCGTGGCGAGGTCGGCGATCTGGCTGCGGTTGACGCCGGGCATGCGATCGAAGTCGAACGCGTCCAGCGTCTTGTGGGTACGGAAGCTGGCACGGCGCAGACGCGAGGTGAATTTCTTCTGCTCGCGGCGGGCGACTTCGTCCTGGATCAACAGCGCGAGGAATTCGGTGTAGGCCAGTTGGCTATCGATGGCCTGGCGATTGCGCGATTCCAGCGAGTCGAGAATGCCCGACAGGCGCAGTTGCTTGAGGGCCGGGGTGAGTTCGGTGATGGGATTCATGTAGGGGCCTTGGGGTTAGTGGAGGAGATCGGACACATCGCGGCAGAAGCGGCCGCCGCGGGCGTACAGGTCGGCGCTGAGGGAGTCGGCGATGGCCGCGGTGGCCTGCTGATCGAGGCCGCGGGCGAGGATGGTCTTGATGGTGCGGTAGCGCGGATCGTCGAATTCCAGCGCGCGCTGACAGGCCGCTTCAAGGCGCGCGTCGCCGTGCGTCCTGGCGAGGCGAATGACGCCCTGGGCGGCGCGCAGCTTGTCGAGCACGCGATCGCCGAACAGCCGCTCGATGACGAGGCGGCAATGACGACCGATGCGCTCGGCGGCGGCCATGCAGTGCTGCGGATCGGCCAGCGACCAGGCCAGGGCCTCGGGCGGCAGATGATCGGCGAGCGTCGAGCGCTGTCCGGGAAACGTCGCGCGCGGATGGGTGGCGACCAGGAGGTGTTCCTGAAACACGCTGACCAGGGCGCTCGTGGCCTTGAGCCACAGCGGTTGTCCGATCAGGCGGAAGGGCACCGAGTACAGCGCCTTCTCGAACTGCACGTGCGCATCGCCGTGCACGCGGACCATGGCCCAGACCGCCAGTTCGGGCGCGACGTCGGGCAGCGGCAGCAGCAGGGCTTTCTCGGTATCGGCGAAGCGCTGCAGCGGCTGCTCGCGGGTGGTGCCGTGGCAGCGCACGCCGGCCTCGGCCATCACCCAGCCGCGCAGCTGGCGGTTGCCATCGGTCAGGTCGCGCATCTCGCGCAGCGGCACGAACGAGCGCTTCACGTACTTCACGCCGGCCTCGACGATGCCCTTTTTCTGCGGATCGCGCGGCGGGCACGGGCTGATCTTGAATCCGTAGCCCTCCGCGCACTCGGCGTAGGCGCGCTGCACCGTCGGATCGGTGTAGCACGCGCGCGTGATCGCACACTTGGGGTTGTCGATGATGACGCGCGCCGGCACGCCGCCGAACCACTCGAAGGCGCGGCGGTGGCAACCCAGCCAGGTGGCCACGGTCTGGTCGAGCACCAGCTCGGCGTACTGGTGCCGCGACCAGCACAGCGTCATGACGAAGATCCAGGTCTTGAGCGCCTCGCCGGTGCGCGCGTGCGGGAGGATCGGTCCCGCCCCGAAATCGACCTGCACCGCGTCACCGGGCGTGAAATCCAGCCGCATCGTGGTCGCGATCGGTTGCGCCGCGGCGCGCGCCTGCAGAAATCGGCGCACCGCCGAATAGCTGCCGGTATAGCCGTGATTGCGGCTCAGCGCGGCGTGGATCGTCGTGCCCTGCGTGCCGGCGTCGATCCAGCGCTCGATCTGGGCCCGGAACGGCTCGAGCGTTGACACGCACGGCGCGGTAGGCAGCTTGCTGGCAAACACCGCCGCGAGGTCGTCATCGTCGGGCAGTGGCGCCGCCGGATCGAGCCAGCCGCGCTCGGTTGCGACCCGCCGCACCGCTTTGGACTTGGGACGGCCCATCAGGCCGGCGCGCGCGATCTCACGATCGGAATCGCCCTGCCGCATGCGCAGCAGGGCCTGTCGATACTGATACATCTCGAATCTCCTCTTGCTCATCGCCGCCTCCTGGCAAAAAGCCGAGGAGACTAGCGGTTGGGGGAGTTCGAGACCCGCTGCCGGGTCGGTGTCGCACCAGCGCAGCGCAGGCCGTCAGGCCGAGGACGTGGCTCCTTTACGCCGCTCCTGAAGTGGCTCCATTAGGCCGATCCTCAGGTGGCTCCATTACGCCGATCATCGACTGGCTCCATTACGCCGATCCCGGAATGGCTCCATTGGGGCGGTCGGTGACACCCCTGTGAGGCGTAAGAGGCGGAGGCCTTCTCCGCCAGCCGCTACGCTGTCCTGAAACAGTTTGGTGGGGCGCCGGAACAACGCGGCGGTGCGGGCTTTCTCGATCGCTAACTCGACACTGCCTGTCTGGGTGTCCTGCATTTTCTCGAAATACACCAGATAGCCCCCGGTATCGACGATGGCTATTGCCATCTTCCAATTGTTTTTCTGCGCCTCCGCAATCGATGCGGCAGCTGCGTTCTTGGCGCTTTCGGTACTGATCGATAGGCCGTAGGGAATTTGCGGTGGTGGTGCAAGGGGCGTC
>JBKJTK010000245.1:0-8723 GCA_046590875.1 Chiayiivirga sp. | reverse complement strand
CCGGATTCTGTCAAGCCTCAATAGGCAAGGGCGTCACCACCATGCTCGAAAAAATCTGCCACAACGATATTCTGGAACTCAAGCTCGCCCGCCCGCCGGTCAATGCGCTCAATCCGGAATTGTTGTCGCTGCTGCGCGAGGCTATCGCGACCGCGCCCGGCGAGGACATCCGCGGCCTGGTGATCTCGGGGGGACCGAAAGTGTTTTCCGCCGGCCTTGACGTGCCGGCGCTACTGAACATGGATCGCGGCGAACTGGAAGCGGGGTGGCGCGAATTCTTCGGCGTGCTGGAAGCGCTCGCGCGTTCGCCGCTGCCCTCGGTCGCCGCGATCGCCGGCCACAGTCCGGCCGGCGGCGCGGTGATGAGCCTGTTCTGCGATTACCGCGTGATGGCGCGTGGTCCGTACCGCATCGGTTTGAATGAAGTGCAGGTCGGACTCATCGTGCCCGAATGCATCCAGTACGCGCTGCGCCGGCTGGTCGGCAACTATCGCGCCGAGCGGCTGCTGATCGCCGGCGCGATGATCGACGCCGAACACGCACTTGCGATCGGCATGGTGGACGAACTCACTGACGTCGACCACGTACCGACACGTGCGGTGGCGTGGCTGCAGGAATTGCTCGCGCTGCCCAGCAAGGCGATGCGCACCACGCGCGCGATCGCGCGCGCCGACCTGGTCGATGCGATCTCCGATCCAACCCGCCTCGACCTGCCGCGCTTCCTCGACGATTGGTACAGCGAGGAAACCCAGGCCGTGCTGACCGCGCTGGTGACGCGGCTCAGATCCAAAGCTGGTTAGACCTCAGCGACTGCTGTTGGCGACCGGACCTGCGCTGGCGCTCGACCGCTACGGGGTTGCGTCTCGCTTCGCTCGAACGCCGATACGCAATTGCGCTCGTTGAGTCGCGTGAGCTTGAACTTTCACGTCTGCCCGGACCGCGCGCCTGCAGGCGCGCTGGCGCTCGACCGCTACGCGGTTACGTCTCGCTGCGCTCGAACACCGATACGCAGTTGCGCTCGTATTGGCGCGTGAGCTTGAACTTTCGCGCCTGCCCGGCCCGCGCGCCTGCATGCGCGCGGGCGTTCGACCGCTACGCGGTTACGTCTCGCTTCGCTCGAACGCCGATACGCAGTTGCGCTTGTACTGGCGCGTAAGCCTGGACTATCTCGCCTGCCCGGCCCGCGCGCCTGCATTCGCCGGCTCGCAGCTACGCTGCTCGAAAGCCCGGCTCACCCACGTGCGATGGGACGGGAGGGATCGCTGATCCATTCACTCCATGAGCCAGGATAGACCCGCGCGCCGCGCAGTCCCGCGTGTTCCATCGCGAGTAGATGATGGCAAGCGGTGACGCCGGAACCGCACATCAGCAGGGTTTCATTCGCCGGACTGTCGCCAAGCAGCGCGCGGAATTCTTCCGCCAGCACGCCGGGCGACTTGAAGCGGCTGTCGGCGGACAGATTGTTGGCGAAGGGGCGGTTCACCGCGCCGGGAATGTGGCCGGGGATGCGATCGATGGGTTCGATCTCGCCACGAAAGCGTTCGCCCGCGCGCGCGTCGATCAGCTTGCCGTTGCCGCTGGCCATGCGTGCCGCCACCACCGCGGTGGATGCAATCGCGCGCGCATCGAAGCGGGCGGTGTACTTCCCCGCGCGCGCGCGCGGCAGCGCGACTTCGAGCGCCTTGCCGCGTGCCATCCACGCCGCCAGTCCGCCGTCCAAGACGGAAACCCGCTCGTGTCCAAGCAAACGCAGCATCCACCACAGGCGCGCGGCGTGCGCGCCATCGTTGGCGTCGTAAGCCACGACCTGGTGCCGCGGCGTGACGCCCCAGCGCGCGAGCGTGGCGCAGAAGGCATCGGCTTCGGGCAATGGATGACGACCGCGCCCGAGCCGGTTCGGGTCGGACAGATCTCGATCCAGATGCGCGTAGACCGCGCCCGGCAGGTGTCCGGCGAGATAGGCGCGCTCGCCGGCGCCGGGATCGCGCAGGTCGAAGCGGCAGTCCACCGTCACGAGTTCGCTCGATACCAGTTGCGCGGCCAGTTCGTCGGCGCTAGTCAGGGTTCGCCAGTGCATGTTCGTTCCGTTGTTGGCGCGAGGCGCGTAGGCGCGAGGCGCGTAGCCGTGACTCAAGGGGAAATATCAGTAGCGGCAATTCTGGCAGGTTTACGTGCCTAGATTTGCGCGCCAAGTCGCCGTCCGAGATTGACCAGCATCGCGGCCGTCGCGCCCCAGATGCGATGCGGACCTTGGCGGTATTCCCAGTAGTGGCGCATGCGGCCCTGAAACTCGACCCCCACGCGCTCGATATCGCGGCCGTCAAGCAACGGGCCGATTGGCACCTCAAACGCGTCCGCCACCTCGATCGGATTCGGCACCGCGCGGTAGGTCGGCGCGAGTCGCGCCACCAGCGGCAGCACGCGAAATCCAGTGATGGTGTCGTAGGGATCGAGATATCCGAGCGGCTCGATCAGATCGCCGGGGATCGCGACTTCTTCCCAGGTTTCGCGCAGCGCCGCCTGCATGGGACCGCGATCCTCCGCATCGACGCGGCCGCCAGGAAAGCTGACCTGGCCGGCGTGGTGGTTGAGGGTGTCGGTACGTCGGGTCAGCAGCACGGACACGCCCTCGTCGCGCGACACCAGTCCCACCAGCACCGCTGCCAACATCCGCGGCCGCTCCGGCGGCAGCAGATCGCCGAGTTCGTCAAGATTCCAAGCCGCAGCTTGCGGCGGAGCATCGAGCGGGTACAGGGCGCGTCGCAGGGTTGCGAGATCGCCCAGGAGATCGCCGCCGCGACTCAGGCGCTCCGGGTTCTGTCTCGTTGCGCCATTCGCGCCTCCCCGGAACGGGTCCGGCGAAAGCCCTGCCCTCTTCACGCCCGTTGCGCCTCGCGCTCAGGCAAGGCGAAGGTCATCAGGCGGAGGCGTTCGTCGTCGCTCATTTGAGGCCAGCGCGCGATCTCGCCAGCGCTGCGGTGGCAGCCTTCGCAATAGCCTTGGGGATCGAGCGCGCAGACGCCGATGCAGGGACTGAGAACGGCCCGGTAATTGCTGGCGAACATCACGAGCGCATCGACCGGATCGTTGCCCTGGGCAGGCGGCCTGCGTGGGGCGCAGACCATGGTGTGCATGCGGCAAGCACGGTGCGCGGCGTCGACCAGCGACGCCGCAGCACTGCGGCGGGTTTTACTTGACCTCGATCACCTTGACGTCGAACACGACCGCTTGCTGCGGTCCGATCGGCGAACGCGGGGTGTTGCCATACGCTTGCTCGGCGGGCAGGAACAGTTCCCAACGCGCACCTGTCGCCATCATCGGCAGGATCGCTTTCAGGCCGGGGATCGGCGCGTCGGCCACCTTCATCGATACCGGCTGATTGCCCTGATAGGTGCTGGCGAACTCCTGCCCGGTCGACAACGAACCGCGGAAATGAAGTTTGACCTCGGAGTTCGGCGTCGGCTTGGCACCGCCGCCCGCCTCAATGATGCGGTACTGGATGCCACTGGGCAGCGTTTGCACGCCGCTCTTGCTCCGATTGGCGGCGAGGAAGGCGTCGCTCTTGCGCTTGTTCTCGCCCGAAACCTTGTCGAACTCGGCCTTGGCCGAATCCAGCATCTTTTTCTGCATTGCTTCCAGCGCGGTGCGCATCTGGGCTTCAGGCACGCTCGGATTGCGCTTGGCGAAGCCGTCCTGCAGCGCCTTGATGACCGTGTTGATGTCCACGGCCATCTTCTTTTCGTTGAAATCGCGACCGATCTCGTAACCGATGGCATAGCTGAGCTTGCCTTTTTCGGACGTCGTGTCCTGCGCCATCACGGCGCCCATGCTCATGGCCGCGAACAGCGCGGCAGTCCAGCGCAACTTCATGCAGATTCTCCTGGGGATGGAATCGGGACCGCGAAGCGACCCGTTAAACAGCGCGGTAGCATACCCGCGACGCGGCTGAATCGCCACTGAGTCGCCCGCCACTGCCTCGGTTCGAAATGCATTGCCTTCGTCTTTTTCGCTGACAAGCTTCATTCGGCTACCGGAACAACATGCCGATCGCACTGACCGCCTCCGACCCGGGCCCGCGACGGAAGTTCCGGGCGGGCTAGAATTGACGCCAATTTCTTCCCGAACCGAAAATCCCATGGCCTTTCGCACCCTGCTCAGCGAGGATCGCGGCGCGATCCGACGTATCACGATTAACCGCCCCGACAAGTTGAACGCGCTGAATCGCGAAACCTTGGGCGAACTTGATCTCGCGTTTGCCCAAGCCGCTACAGACGACGGTATCCGTGTCGTGATCCTGCGCGGTGCCGGTGGCAAGGCCTTCGTGGCCGGCGCCGACATCTCCGAACTGGCGGCGCTGTCCCCGGTGCAGGCGCGCGATTTTTCGCGTTTTGGCCAGAACATGATGCTGCGGGTCGAGCACCTGGGCAAACCGGTGATCGCCGAGATCGGCGGCTTCGCGCTGGGGGGCGGCATGGAACTGGCCATGTGTTGCCACCTTCGCATCGCGAGCGAGAAGGCGAAATTCGGCCAGCCGGAGATCAACCTGGGCCTCCTGCCCGGTTTCGGGGGCACCCAACGGTTGCTGCGACTGGTCGGCCGCGCCGCGGCGCTGGAACTTTGCCTGACCGGCATGCAGATCGATGCCGCGCGAGCGCTGGCACTGGGCGTGGTTAATCGCGTGGTCGCCCCCGACGCGCTGGAAGCCGAGACCCAGGCGCTGGCCGAACAACTCGCGAACTCCGCGCCGCAGGCCCTGCGGGGCATCCTCGATGCCGTGATCATCGGGGGCGAATGCGGGTTGCAGCAGGGACTGGACTACGAAACCAACGCGTTCGCGGTCTGCACCTCGACTGAGGATATGCGCGAAGGCACGCGGGCCTTTCTCGAACGCCGCAAACCCGAGTTTCACGGTCGCTGAGACTCCTGACGAGTTCGCTTCGGTCCCATGCGCCTGCATCGCTTCCACGGCGGTCTGCGCCTGGCCGGACACAAATCGGAGTCCACCACCGCGGCAATCCGGCACTGTTCCTTGCCACCGGAACTGGTGTTGCCACTGGCGCAGCATGCCGGTGAGCCCGCGACCTCCTGCGTGGTCGTCGGCCAACGCGTGCGGCGCGGCGAACGCATCGGCGACGCGCAGGGCGAGCGCAGCGCGCACGTACATGCACCCGCGAGCGGCGTGGTGCGCGCGATCGAGTCACGTCCATTGCCTCAAACGTCCAGACTGGAAGGCCTCTGCGTCGTGCTGGTTCCGGATGACGGCGCAGACGACCTGCGCCTGGATCCGCTGCCTGACTGGCAAACGCTCGAACCCGAGACGCTGCGCGATCGCGTCCGCGCGGCCGGCATCGTCGGGCTCGGCGGCGCGGCGTTCCCGACCGCGGAAAAACTTGGCGCCGCGCGCCACACCTTGATCCTCAACGGCGCCGAGTGCGAGCCGTACATCGCCTGCGATGACGCCCTGCTGCGGGAAAGGGCGGATCAGGTGGTGCTGGGAGGCCGCGTGCTGCGGCGCGTGCTCGGTGCGCAGCGCGTGCTGCTGGCGGTCGAAGACACCATGCCCGAGGCGCTTGCGGCGGTGCGTGCCGCAATTGCGGCGCACGGTGCCGACGAAATCGAACTCGTCACGGTGCCGACCGTGTATCCGGAAGGCGGTGAGCGCCAATTGATTCGGATGTTGACCGGACTTGAAGTTCCGAGCGGCGGGCTACCGCGCGATCTCGGCGTGATCGTGCAAAACGTTGGTACGACCGCCGCGTGCTGGCGCGCGGTCGATGCCGGCGAGCCGCTGCTGTCGCGGATCGTCAGCGTCACCGGCCCGGGGGTGCATTCTCCCGGAAATTACGAGGTCGCACTCGGCACCCCGATCGCGCATGTCATTGCTCAGGCTGGTGGCTACACCCCGGCCGCCGAGCGTCTCGTGCTGGGCGGACCGATGATGGGACTGGCCTTGCCGCACGATGATTTTCCTCTCGTGAAGGCGAGCAACTGCGTGCTGGTGCTGTCCGCGGCTCAGGTGCAGGAATCCGCGCCGGAGTTGCCCTGCATCCGATGCGGCGAATGCGCGCGCGTGTGCCCGGCGCAGTTGCTGCCGCAGCAACTGCATTGGTACATCCGCGCGGCGGACTTCGATCTGACGCGGGAACACGGCCTGTTGGATTGCATCGAATGCGGCTGTTGCGATCTGGTGTGTCCGAGCCACATCCCGTTGGTGCAGCATTACCGGCTGGCCAAAACGGAACTGCGCCAGCGGGATCGCGCGACGCAGGAAGCCGATGCGGCGCGCCTGCGCTTCGAGGCGCGTTCGGTGCGACTGACCCGCGACGAGGCCGAACAGCTCAAGCAGCAGACCGCACGCCGGCTAAGCGCCGCCTCGGTTGATGCAGTGCAGGCCGCACTCGAACGGGCACGGGCGCGCAAGCGCGACGTAGTGGACAAGCGGGAAGCGGATTGATGACAAGGTCCTTCCCCACCGCCGCTGCACCACACCTGCCCGCCGCGCGCAGCGTGCAGAAAGTCATGGCGCTGGTGCTGCTGGCGCTGGTGCCAGGCGTCATCGCGCAGGTTTGGTATTTCGGCCCCGGCGTGTTGTTCCAGATTGCGCTCGCGACCGCGTTTGCGCTTGCGTTCGAGGCCGCGATGCTGCGCCTGCGCGTGCGTCCGTTGCGACCCTTCCTCAGCGATCTAAGCGCGCCGGTGACGGCGGTGTTGTTCGCACTCTGCATTCCGCCGCTGGCACCGTGGTGGGTCGCGTTGGTCGCAATGGCGGCGGCGATGATCTTCGCAAAGCATCTCTATGGGGGGCTGGGTTTCAACCTTTTCAACCCGGCCATGGTCGGCTACGCCGTGGTGCTGATCTCGTTCCCGCTCGAAGTCTCGCGCTGGCTGCCGCCGGAGGGCCTGCGCGGGATTCAAATGGGTTTCGCGGACACGTGCTACACCATCTTCATCGGTCACCTGCCGCCCGCACTGCAATGGGACACGATCGCGCAGGCCACGCCGCTCGACACGGTGCGCAATCTCGCCTCGACGGGAATGATGATCGGCGAAATCCGCCACCACCCGTTGTTCGGCGATTTCGGTGGGCGCGGCTGGGAATGGATCGCGAACTGGTACGCGATCGGCGGCCTTTTCCTTTTGTGGAAACGCGTGATCCACTGGCAGGTGCCGGTGGCCACGCTCGGCACGGTCATCGTGCTCTCGCTGCCCTTCTGGATGGCCGATGCCGACGTGCATCCGTTCCCGCTCCAGCACGTTTTCTCAGGCGCACTGATGCTGACGGCATTCTTCATCGCCACCGATCCCGTAACCGGCTGCGCCACGCCGCGCGGAAGGCTGATCTTCGGCGCCGGGGTGGCGCTATTGACGCTGGTCATCCGGCGCTGGGGGGCGTATCCCGACGGTGTGGCATTCGCGGTGCTGCTGATGAATTGCGCCGCGCCCTGGATCGACCTGCACACGAAGCCGCGCATCTTCGGCCAAGGCAAGACGGCGTGAACGCGAGCGCCCCCCGCAACGCCTTATATGCCGGTGCGTTGCTCGCGGCCTGCGCCGTGCTGGCGGTCGCGCTGTCGAGCGGGGTAAAAGGCCTGACGCGAGAGCGCATCGCGGCCGAACAGCATCGCGCGCGACTGGCCACGCTCAATGTGGTGCTGCCGGCTGCGCTCTACGACAACGATCCGCTCGCCGATCGCATCACCGTGCGCGCTCCGGCATGGCTCGGCAACGACGATGCGGTCAACGTCTGGCGCGCGCGTCGCGCTGGCGTGGGGAGTGCGCTGGTCATCGAAGCCGTTGCGCCGGACGGCTACGTCGGCCCGATCCGGCTACTGATCGGCATACGTGCCGACGGCATCGTCACTGGCGTGCGCGTAACCGCGCACACCGAAACACCGGGCTTGGGCGACGGGATAGACCCCGCCAAGAGCAACTGGATCGATCGTTTCACGGATCGCGCACTCGGCAACCCAGCGCGCGAGCGCTGGGAGGTGCGGCGCGACGGCGGCGACTTCGACCAGTTTGCCGGCGCCACCGTGACGCCGCGTGCCATCGTGCGTGCGGTGCGGCGCACACTGGACTACCTTGAGCGCCACCGTGCGGAGCTTTACGCTGCCGCACCGGACTCGTTGCTGGAACATCACGATGCTCCCGAAGACTGAGTCGGCAAAAATCCTCGAATACGGTCTATGGAGCGGCAACACCGGGCTGGTGCAGTTGCTCGGGCTGTGTCCGCTGCTGGCCGTCAGCAACAACGCGGTGAATGCGCTGGGACTCGGGCTCGCCACGGTGCTGGCGCTGGCCTGCAGCAACCTCGCGGTGTCGGCACTGCGCCGCGTCACGCAACACGAAGTCCGCCTTCCCTTCTACGTGTTGATCATCGCCGCGGTCGTCACCTCGATCGAACTCGCGATGCACGCCTTCTTGCCGGAACTGCATCGCGTGCTCGGATTGTTCGTCCCGCTGATCGTGACCAACTGCGCGATCATGGGCCGTGCCGAAGCGTTCGCGTCGCGGAATTCGCCCCTGGCCGCCATGCTGGACGGCATCGCGGTCGGACTCGGATTCCTGTCCGTGCTGCTGCTGCTGGGCGCGACGCGCGAAGTGCTCGGCCTGGGCACCTTGTTTGCCGGCGCCGGCACCCTGCTCGGCCTGCCTTGGCTGGAGCTTTCGAACGGCGGACACTATCGCGGCTTTCTACTCGCCATCCTGCCGCCCGGCGCCTT
>JBKJTK010000289.1:0-23810 GCA_046590875.1 Chiayiivirga sp. | reverse complement strand
CAACGCGCCTGCTGCGCGCGTCACAGCCTCGGCGAACGCCAGCCAAGGCCACATGCCGATCGCGAGGAACGCCAAATAGCTCACGCCGGGAATCCCCGGATCGCGCGCCTTGAAGATCAGAACGAATACCAGCGCATACAGCGCCAATTGCAGCAGCGGGACCAGCGCGGTCCAGAGGATGCCCAAGGCATTGCCTGCAAAGCGCTGGTGGATTTCGAGCCTGATGTGGACTCCCAGCGCTTGCGCCGACGCGCTTACCGTGCGCCTCATCGATTCGACCATCCCCTGGTGTTCGTCCTGCTGACCGGATGCTCCTCTCTCGCAGTTCGCCGGCAAGTGCAAGCCCGCGATGACCCCGGATCAGTCCTTGCTGCTCCCTGCCGCGTTTGCCGTCGCGAAGCGTTCGTACTCGCCCTTTGCTGGCAGCTCGCTGGCCTGGATCGCCGTCTGGCCCTCTCCACCAGGAGCGTAGCGGGTACGCAGGCTGGCGACCAGATCTGGATCGGCATCCAGCGCGCCGCTGCGGATGCGAGCGAGCAAGCCATCGCGCTCGCGTTCGCGGTAATCGGTGATCAATTTATCGGTGATCGCGGCCTTCACTTCTTCGTACGGAATGCGCTTGCCACCCGTCCGCGAGACGAGTTGAATCAGATGAATGCCGTACTTGGTCTTCACTGGCTCGCTGATTTCGCCGGGCTTCAGAGCGAACATCGCGCTCTCGAAATCGGGCTCGGTGTCGCCTTTTTTGAGATTTTTGAGCAAGCCGCCGTGCTCGCCCAAATTGGCCTCGTCGGAATGCTGTTTGACGAAATCCTCGAATTCGCCTCCTTCCTTCCGGTACTGCGCCAGCAAGGAGGCGGCTTTTTGCTTGGCTGCGTCCACCCCGTGTTCGCGAAAGGCCACCAGCATTTGACGCACGTCAAACAGATCCGGGGTGGAATAGGCATCGGGGTTGGCCAGGTAGACCTCCTGGGCCAGGGCTTCGGTATCAGGGGTGGGCAAGGATTTCATGAATCGCGAGATGCGCCGGCGCGCAAGGATCTCCGATCGCGCGTGCTCGATTTCCGCTTTCACCACTGGGTCGTCGGAGATACCCAGTTCCACAGCCTGGGCCGCGACGGCGTGTTGCAGCAGCACCCCGCGCAGCGTCTGCTCGATTCGCTCCGGATCATTCATGAATCCCGCGCGCTTGTCCGGCGGAACGCTGGCGAGACGGCCATCGATGTCGGTCATCGTGAGCGCGACCCCGGACTGGCGCACGACTACACCCTCGGGCAGTGGCGGTGCCTTGTCTTCTGCCGCGTGAATCAGGCAAGGCGCGGTGGCCAGCGCCAGCGCGATCTTCCAGTTCCATCGTGACTTGATCATGCCAACCTCGAAAAATGAAAAAGGCGAAGCCCTCTCGGGAGAGGGCTTCGACAGGGTACAACTTGGAAAGTTCGGGATTCGGCGTCAGTTGGTAGGCTGATGGAACGCGTTGACGTCGCAGTGGGTCGCCGCGCTCGCCACGGGCGCGCAGGTGTGTTCGCCAGCGGTGAGTCCGTCTTCGGGAGTGGCCGCGATTACCGTCATGTAGTACTGCTGCCCGGCCGTGAGGTGGCAGTACTGGAAGTTCGACGGAGTGTTGTCCAAGGTGTGGAAGGTGATGCTGCCTTCCTGACCACCGCGACGGCAACCCGTTTGAAGGAACGGATCGCTGGAGGCCGTGTCGGGCCGGCGCAGGTCACCCGGGCAGGGACTGATCGTGAAATACATGCTGTCGGCCGGCCGCGCCTGGCTGTAACCGATCGCGACTGAGGCTTGCACCACATTCCAGTCGACCTTCACTACCTGGCCAACGTTGGGCGTGAACGGACCGATGACCGTGTAACTATTCTTGTCGGCACCGACCGGAATCGGGTAACCGGGACTGGCGGGATAGACCGGCGTTGTCGAGTTGTTCGGCGGCGTCCAGGCCTGTTGCCAAGTCTTGTTGACCCGTGCCCAACCGGCAGGCTGGAGCTGGGGGTCGGCGGGGAGGTTGCACCCTGCCGGCGGGGTGACCGTGCCACCACTAGTTTGGGTGACCGCCACGTTGTGGGTCTGCCGGGTGCTGCCACCGCCTGCGTTGAAGCACTGCAAGCTCAATTCGTAGGTCCCCACGGTATTGACCGTGACGTTCTCGGTCCCAGCGGTATCGCGCACGCCGGCCCAGCTCGTCCCCACTGCGTTCGGCGTGACTGCCGAGGCGCGGCAGGCCTCGGCGCCGACGGAGGTCCAACTGAAGCTGACATTGTCGCCAGTCCGCACATCGATATTGCTATCCGTGCGTTGAAACGCTGAGGTGGGTGCGCCCACGGGCGCCACCGTGCCGGCCAGTGCAGTGCAAACGCTGCTTGCATTCAAAGCGCAGGTCACCCGCAGGTTGCCGGTACTATCAAATGCGACCGTGGAGTTCGGCGCAAGCGGAATGGTGTTGTTGGTCGCCGGCCCGTTGGTGACGATGATGGACTGGGCAATCGTGGCTCCGCTTGCGAGCGAGACCAGGATCGAAGCAGCGAGTAGAGAGCGGGAGTGGATTCGCGCTGGCATCGGAGTCGGTTTCCTTGGTGGGGCGTTTGCGGTATTCGGGATCAAGAGTCTGGGGAGTTCGGCCAGACCGGCAGTCTCAACCTTTGATTCTCCCCGCTTACTACCCGGCGGGTCAATTCGGCGGCTAAACCTCGCATAAACAAACTGGCATAAAAAAGCAGGGCCCCTTGCGGGGCCCTGCTCTTGAATCAAACAACGTGCAGCTTAGGACGCAGCGAACGTGGTCGTAACGATCGACTCGGTCACGGTGCCTTCGCCAGTCACGATCGCCGTGCGGGCGAAGCGGCTGCCACGATGCTTGTGGACGCCAGCGAAGTTGGCCAGCAGGCCCGGCTGCGCCGCCGTGTTGACGTAGTTCGCAGCCCAGAAGCCGGTGACCGGCAGACCGAACAGCTGGTTACGCGTGGTGACGGCCGAACCGTTGTTGTCCAGCAGGAAATTGTCAATGTCGCCGTCGCCGTCTTCGTCGCTGACGAAGGCGACCGTGGCCCAACCGGCGTTGACCGGATTGCCCGACGCGTTACCAAGATTGACGTTATTGGCGATGATGCGCGCACCGAGCACCGCCGACGAACCGGCAGTGACTTCGGCTTCCTGGTTAAACGTCAGGACGTTGGTCTCGTAGCAAAGCGCCAGACCACCCACATCACCTTCCGGCGGCGGCGAGAAGTCGACCACGGCCGCCGGAGCGTCTGGGCCTTCTTCACGATCGAAGAACGGAAGCGCGATGTCTTCGCACGAGCCCGACGGGTCGAACACCAAGGAATCAGCAGCGTCGACACCGGCCGGGACCACCTGGCCAGCGCCATCGGAATCGTCGGCATTGTCAGTGAACGGACGACGCAGGGCGCGAGCCGCCGCAACTGCAGCTGCCGTTGAGTTCGGCGTAGAACCGACCCCCGCCTCCAGGTGCAGACGCTTGGTCGGGAAGGTGATGACCCACTCGGACTTGCCACGGAAGCCGGGTTCCGAGTTGAACTCGTTGTAGATCGCGTCGTGCATGAACACCGACGACACCGCGTTCGGGAAGCCCGTGGTGAAGTCCAGCGTGATCACGCCGGTCGGCGAGTTCGGCGAGAACACGACCGCATCGGCGTCGCCGAGCGCGGAGGTCTGCGCCTGGCTCAGGCTCGGACGAAGCGAACCCGGGCCGGTGTGCAGGGTGGTGGCGAGGGGGGTGAAGAAGGCTTCGATCGCGTCGGGGTTGTACGACACCGAAGTGCCGTTGGCTACGTCGACGATCGCACCGGCGCCAAAGAGGCCGCCCGGGACACTGTTATCAACGCCGATAGCGGGGACGGCGGTACGAGCAGCGGTCGGGTTACCCGCCCATGCACCAGCGGCCCACGAGTTGACGAGGGTGGCGCAGGAGAGCGGAACGCCCGAGACGTGGGTCGCGGCATCGGCAAACGACGAACCGGCGTTGAACGCGGCGCCGTTGGTGTCGAGCACGGTGCCCATCTCGATCATCTCGATATGACCTTCGCGGGTACGATCGACCGTGTTGATCTGATCGTCGTCGAAGCTGCCGGTGTAAGCAAAGTTACGGAACGCCACGCCGCCGGCCGGAATGCCCGGAACGGTGCAGGAACGGTCGCTCGTGGTGAGCATGCCCGCGCCATTGGTGCCATCCGGAGCAACCTGTGCAGTCCAGACGTCAAACGGCGACAGGTACAGGTTGAAGTCGAGGACTTCGCGGCTGTTCAGCGCTTCCAGGAAACGGACCTTGACGGCCTTGACGCTATCCGTCGTGTTCACCACCGAAATCAGGGTGATGTTTCCGGCGTTGACGCCGTAGTACGGGTAAATCAGGACCTGGCCGAGACCATCCGGGTTCAGGTTGACCGCATTCGAGACGTTGGCAAGACCCGCCACGCCCGCGATACCGGCGACGACAGCAGTCGTCAGCGAATTCTTTTTCATCACAACACTCCTAAATTCAGCAACAGGGCTTATTTGCTAGTGCCAACCACACTGGGGCGCCGATTTCTTCGGCTTGACATGCGTGGGGCCGGGTAACAGCGGCGCTAGACTATTACACGAGATTGGTCGCCGCAAGCCCTATTTCGGGCTTGCGATCTCTGCCGGAACGAAATGCCACGCCCCGCCCACCTGGATCCAGCGCTCGAAAACAGGCGCCGTCGCCGCGATATCCCCTATTTGGGGCAAGCCGGAGGTGGTCACGTAGTCCACCTGAACAGTTACATCGCAGTAGGCCTCGCGCGCCGGGCACGTAACCTCGGTTGCTTGGGCCTTGTTCCAGCGTACCGGCCGACCGGTCATGTTTGCCGCCCAAACCTCACGCGGCATCGTGCTGCGATAACCGGGCGAGAAATATTCCCAGGCTTTGGCAAGTTCGCCGGCCACAAGCAATGCCCACCGCTCCTGGGCGCGTTGGAGGACAACCTTCTCGGCCGTTCCTTCGGCTGCCTTCGCTGTCTCGGGCGGGGCGGATCGAGAGCTACCGGTGCCAGCCGCACATCCACTTAATCCGACAACCAGCGCGGCGCAAAGGGCAAGGTGAAATCTCATTGGGTCTTCCTTATGGTTCATTCGATGGCTGGCTCTCGACGCGCACCCGCAGCGGCTCCATGCCGCGGAACTGGCGGCTGTAGTCCTCAGTCAGAAGACGAGCCTCGTCGCCGTTGCGGATGACAGTCGGCGTGATCAGCACGAGCAGCTCCTCGCGCGATTGTTCCTTGGAATGCGCGCCAAACAATCCGCCGATGATGGGGATGCGGCTCAGGCCCGGCACGCCTCCCTTTGAGTTGCTCTCGGTGGTCTTTATCAGCCCGCCAAGGACCAAGGTCTGGCCGCTCTGCACTGCCACCTCGGTTTTGATCGAGCGGTTGTCGACGGGAGGGTTTCCACCGATGGTGGCCCCGGCGGTGGGCGCGCTCTCCTGCTGGTCCACTTCCATGAACACCAGCCCCCCCGGATTCACCCGCGGCGTGACATTGAGTGTGATGCCGGTCTGACGGAACTGGACGTAGCTCTGCTGTTGGCCGACACCGGGATTGGGATTGTTCGGATCGCCCGTGCCGACGCCGCCGTAGAAGCTGCTCGCCACTGGAATCTGGGTGCCCACATTGATGTTGGCCGTCTTGTTGTTAAGCACGACCAAAGACGGTGCGGACAGCACCGTGGCATCCGATACGCTGTCGAGCGCGGTGATGATCGCCGATGCGCCCGGACCAATGAACGTCCAGTTCACACCGCCGGCCGCCGATAATAATCCGGAGTGATCACCCCAGGTGTTGCGGTTGCGGGAACTGGCGCGAAGGGCGTCCGGCACCCCGTTCTCGAAGAACCACTGCACCCCGTAGTCCAACGCGTCGTTGAGGGTGACGCGCACGATCTTGGCCTCGATATGCACCTGCAACGGGATCGTGTCGAGGCGCTCGATCACGTGCCGGATCGAATCCCATTGCGCCGGAGTCGCCCTGACCAGCAGCGCGTTGTTCTCCTCCGAAGCCGAGACCCGGACTTCGTCGCTCGCACCCAGCGCGATTCCACCGGCCGCATCGACCGTGGGTCCGCTGCTTGCCCCGCTGTTGCGACTGTCACCCGGGGCGTACTGGTTTCCTGGATTCGTATTGGCGTTGGCGTTTTCTTTTGGCTGATCGTTGCCCGGAGAAGGCGAGACGTTGGAACCCGTGCCCACTGTGCGGATTTCAACCGGCTCCAGACCCGGCATCAGGCGATCGCCGGATGGACTTGGAGCACGCGCGCCGGTGTCCCCGCTACCGCCACCAAAGATGTCGCCCAGCGTTGCCGCCAGATCGGCGGCCTTGACGTTCTTGACGTCGTACACGTACAGGCGCTGTCCGGCTTCGCCACCGCCCAGGTCCAGGCGCTGCAGCCATTCCTCGACCTTGACCAGGTACTTCGGCTGCGGCGTGATCACCATCACCGCATTGATGCCTTCCAGTGACATGAAGCGGAACATGCCGGCGAGCGGCGTGTTGCTGCCTTCTCCGAAAATCTTCTCCAGTTCTGTGACCATTTTGGCGGCTTCGGCCTGCTGCAGCGGAAACACCCCGACCGACATGCCGGCAAGCCAATCCACGTCGAACACCGCGATCGTCTGCAAGTAGTTTTCCAGTTCCGCGCGCGTGCCCGCCAGCACCAGCATGTTGCGGGCGGCGTCCACGTTGATGACGCCTTCCGGCTTCGCGTACGGCTTCAGCAACTTCTCCATCTCCAGCGCCGAGATGTACTGCAGCGGCACCGCGCGCACCTCGTAGCCTCGGGCGTTCTGCGCCGGACCCACACGCGGCGTGAGGTTGCCCGGCAAGGCCTGCGCCACCGGAAGGATCGTGTAGCGTCCGTCCTGCCAGATCAGGGTCGCATTGTTCCAGCGCAGCAGCATCTCCAGGATTGACAGCGCCTGGTCACCGCGCAGCGGCTTTGCAGTGGAAAACGTTACCGTGCCCTGCACGCCCGGTGCGATCACATAGTTCTGCTCCAGGAAGTCGCCGAGGATCGCCTTGACAACGGCGTGCAGCGATTCGCCTTCGAAGTTGAAGGTGACTTCGCCACTGGCGCCTGCGCCCGGCGGAGCGCGCTTGGCGACGCTTTCGTTGACGAACTTGCCCGAGCCCGGCCTGACCAAACGCGTCGCGTCTTCGACCGCTACCGTCGGCTCCGCCGAGGGCACGGCTGTGTCGAGAGATTCGGCCGGGTACGGCCCCTGCGCCGACTCGTAGGAGTCCGGATAGGCGGCAGGAGGGGTTGGAGGGGAATAGACATCGGGCTTGCGCGTCGTGGCGCAACCGCTGAGTGCGACCAGCGCGGCAAGCGCCAAGATCAGCACCCGGTTTGCCGGCGGAGTCGCAGTCGAAGTCGGGATCGGTCGTTGGGTCACTCAGTCGCTCCTGCCGAGACTCCGGCTGATGTTTTTCTACTGGCCATTGTTCTGTTTGTTTGCACGTTCGGCCTCCTCGCGCATCTGTCGGCGACGTTCCTCGATACGCTTGCGGATCAATTCGGCGCGCGACTCGGGCGACTGCGCATCGGCCGCCAGCCCGTTCGGATCGGGTTGTACGGCGGCCTCCGGAGCGGGCTCCGAACTGGCGACCGGGGTCGGAGCCTGGCCGCCGCTGCCGTCGAAAACCCGCAACTCGACCTCGCTGCGACCACTCGGGCCTTCAAAGACCGCCTTGCGCGACGCAAGTTCGATCAGTTTCCAACCCGATTGCTCGCCTGCGAGTGTGGCACCGACCTTGACCGACTCGGTCTTGTTGGTTTTCTTGTCTAGCACGATGGCGATTTTCATCTCGCCCGACAGGATGACGCTGGTGAGGGTCACGTCCAACGGCGCCGCTGCCACCGGCGCGGCTTCCGCGGCACCGGGCGCCGCGGGCACCGGGATCGGACGACGGTCGGCATTGAACAGCGGCCGCTCGCCAACCTGGGCGTATTCGGCCGGGGCACCGAGCGGGTTCTGCGCGCGCGACAGGTCCAGCCGCGGGAGTTCGGGTACTCGTGAAGCGTCGTCGGGATGCAGGCTGTAGCGCCCGCCGAGGCCGGCATACACAACGGCCAACACCAGCAGGCTCCATCCGGCGAACGCGGTGAGCAGCAGGGTGGGGAGACGTTGACTGGCCGTGGCCATCACTCACCTCCCTTCTGACGCAGATAGCCATAAAGGTCGAACGCGAGATCGAGGTAGCCGGCCGGAGCGGGTTGTCCTTGCGGCGCGATGCCGCGGCGCGAGGTGATGCCGAGTTCAGCCACGAACAACTGCGGGCTGCCGCTTTCCAGGCCATGCAGCACTGCGACAAAGTGCTCCATCTCGCAGCGCATCCGCACCTTCACCGTGACCCGCTCGAACGCCGACTCGTCGCGCTCGCGAAACGGAGTGCGGCTGACGACGAGGCAACGTTCGCCGGCGCCGAGCAGGTTGACCTGTTCCTGCAGTCGCTGGATCAGCGCGGAGGCAGCCAAATCGAAATTGGCTTCGGTCAGGAAGCCCGGATTGCCGGCCTCGAAGGCACGCACTTCGGCCAGGCGCTCCTCGACGGCCTTGCGTTGCTGCGCAGTGGCGCGATAGCGCGCTTCCTCGTCGCGCAGCTCGATCAATTCGCCACGCGATGCCAGCAGCGGCGCCACGAACCACCAATGTGCAAACAACAGATACCCCAGCAGCAGCGCGATCAGCAGCAGCGCCACCGCCAGCAGCCGTCCGTGCTTAGCGTCGGGCAACCGACTCATCGTCGCCCTCCTCGACTTCTGGTTCCGGCCCGTAGCCTGCGGTGATGTTGAATCGATCCTTGCCGCTGCGCGCATCGGGCTGGATCGGTCCGCTCAGCGCCGGAGATCGCAACAAGGTCGAGGCCTGCAGGATCTCTACCAGTTTGGCGGCCTGGCCGCTCTGGCCGGCAAGGCCAACTTCGCCGCGGCTGAAGTTGAGGCGTTCCAGCCAGGTGTCGTCGGGCAGCAGGCGGGTGAGTTCGTTGACCAGCAGCAGCATCGAGGGCTGGCGCGCCTTTTCAATCGCGAGGAAGTTCGCGGCGATGGCGGCCTCCTCCAGATTCGCGCGCAACTTGGCTGCCGCGCGCGCTTCGGCGTGCATCTTCTCGCTCTCGGCGCTCAGCGAGGCCACCGCGGCGGCGCGGTTATCGAGCAACCGCCCCATGGCCAGCAGCAGGAACAGCACACCGGCTCCAATCAAGCCCAGATGCAGCCACAGCCGGGTGTTGCGTCGGCTGCGGCGTTGTTCCGGCGGCAGGAAGTTGTAACCCAATCGCCGACCGTCCGCACCGCGCACGTCGATGGCGTCGAGGCTGGAAGCGATGCCGCCGATCTCGGCCAAAGCCTGTTGCAGACGTTCGCGCGGCACCAGGGCCAGTTCCACCGAGACCTGCTTGGCCCCCGGCTCGTGCCGCAGCACGCGGGAGTCGAACACCACCTGTTCGGGCTTGAACGGGGTTTGGCGATCGAGCTCGAAGCCAAGCACGATGCGCAGGTTGTCGAGCGCCGCGGCAGGCAGGGTCAGCACCCGGCGCAACACCGTCATGCCGGGCAGCAAAAGCACCCGACGCAGCTCGCGTTGATCTTCGTCCAGTGCCTGGTCGAGCGCGGTCGAAAGTACTTCGCGTTCGGCCAACGGCAAGCGCGCGAGTTCGCGCGCATCCTCCGCCAGTGCACGCGCGACATGCAGTTCGCCGGCATCGGCTTCGAGCAGCAGTTGCGCATCTTCGACCGCGAGCAGGCGCCGCCAACGCTCCGGCAAGCAGGCGCGCAACTCCCCGCCCCACCACGCGAGGAAGCGCGGCAACGGGGTCTGGGCATAGCGCGCCCTCAGGCGGCTCAGCGGTTGTGAGAAGAGATCAAGTGCAGGCATGGAAGGTCAGAGAGTCTCCCCGTCCTGCCAACGCAGGACGGTGTAGGCGAGTCCGGAAACTCCCGCCCCGCCAAGCCGGACCGTGGCTTCGAGCTCGGTCCAGGCGCCGTTCGGCAGGGTGGCGCGGGCGGCAATACTATACGTTCCGCTGCCGCCCTGTGCCATCAGCGGGGTCCCGTCTGGCAACATCGGTGGTGGTGTACCGCTGCTCGGGTCCCAGGCGTGGCGGGCTGCGATCAACTGCTGGGCGAGATCGTCGTTCATGCCGATGAGGCTGCGCAGGACTTCAAACGGGGCGAAAGCGGGATTCGGCGTCGGCTGGCCGGAATAGATGGTGAACGCCGGTGCGAGGCGACCGAACAGTTGTGGCGTCATGCCGCGCACCTGCTGCAGCTCCGACACGGTGTCGAACGGCGCGTCCTTGGCCCCGTAGTCGTAACCCTCGGCCTTGTACTCGGGATCCTCGGCACCGTTGGGTGACAGCAGATCATCCGAGTCACGCCAGTCCAGGATCGCATCGGCCAGCGCATCGGCTTCGTCCTGCGGCAATCCGTGGGCCACGAAAAGGTTCGCCAGGGTCAGCGTGTCGGCGGCGTTGAGGTCGATCAGGCCGGATTCGTCCGTCACCTCGATCACGAGTTGGGCGTTCTCGAATTCCAGTTCGTACTTGCGACCGTCCGGCACCCAGCGCAGCAGCGGATCGGGGATTGCCATCTGATAGACGGCGCGGTTGACGCCGGCCTCGGCGGCGTAGCGCGCGGCGGTCGTGTCGAACAAGTGCCGCGCTTGCAAGGCCTCGGTGCGCGCCATCAAAGCGAAGCTGCCAAGCAGGATGGTCAGCAGCGCCAGCAGCCACAGCACCAGGATAAAGGCCACGCCTCGCTGCACATGGATGTGTGAGTGTCGCGGGAGGCAGAGCCTGCCCCGGACTCGATCCGGGGACGCCGGGAGCGACCGCTGCACATGGATGTGCGAGTGTCGCAGGAGGCAGAGCCTGCCCCGGACGCGATCCTGGGATGCCGAGAACGACCGTTGCGTGCTCATCGACCTTCTTCCGGCCGGGGCGGCGGCTGTTGGTCGGGCGATGGACCGAAGCCGGGATCGCCACTGCCCGCACCGGGAACAACACCGGCGCGATTGAAGAATCCGGGGATGCCCGAGGCGCTCATCAGCGGGATTTCCAGATCCGGCCAGCGCTGACGTGAATCCGTTTCAAATTCCAGCACCAGCCGCACCAGCATCGGCAGACGCTGGGCGTCGTCCCAGTCCGCACCCCACGCGTCAAGTTCTCCCTGTTCATCGAGCGCGCGGTACTCGAAGTGGCCCTCGCGAAAGCCGTCGAGCAGCACCACGGGTTCGCGCTTGCTGTCGCCCTTGGGATCGTCCGGGTCGTAGCCGTTGAGCTGGGCGTGATCGAACTCCAGTCGCATGCCATCGCGATCGTGCACAAAGCTCAGCCATTGCACATGCGGGCCGCCGCGCGACAGATAGCCGGGCATCGGTGCCACGAAACGCAGGCCGTCGCGATCGGCGACGAAGACACGATTCTCGCCGCTGTCCTCCAGCCGCTCAAACGGAAGCGGCATCGCATGCGACAGTTGGCGGCGAAGGAATTCCTGTGCCGTGCGCATGCGGTCGGTGCGCTCGATCAAGGCCTCGCCGCTGCGCGTGGCGCGCACCGCGGTGCGCAGCGCGCCCATCGCCAGGGTGACCATCAGCGCGAGCAAGGTCACCGCGATCAGGACTTCGAGCAAGGTGAAACCCGCCGCACGTGTCGCGCCTGAGTAGCGCGAGGACGAACTTCGTCGGATCGCGGACATTCCGTCAGACTCCTGGGTCTGGCGTCAGCGCGCGGAGCGTCACGAAACGCGCTTCCTGCTCGGACCTGCCGCGCCGCCCCCAGGTGACGACCAGTTCGAGTCGGTACAACTGTACTGGCGTGAGACCGGGTTCGAGCGTTGCGGCGGCGGCGTTCTCGCTCTCTACCTCAAAGGGTGCGACATCGAGTTCCCAACGATAGTCTTCGTCGAAATCGCCCGACGTCTTGCCCTCTTCCAGCCGCTCGCCCACCCCCGCGCTGTCGAGCAAGGATTGCGCGTAAAGCGCAGCCTCGGTGCGCTGGGCCGCATGGCGCGCGTTGCGCATCGCGCCCGTGGCGATCTGCATCGTGATGCCAAGCCCGAGCGCCAGGATGGTGAAGGCGATGATGATCTCGATCAGCGTGAAGCCACGCGCACGCGCCATGCCCGGCCCACGACCGTGCATCCGGGAACGCGGCGCAGCGGCAGGCAAGACGTGCGACGAATTCGGCATGGCGGCTCTGACCACGGCAGTGCGCAGCGAGTTCACGGCTGGTCCGCGCCTTCTCGCACCTTCACATCGCCAGTCAACCACATCACCTCGATCCGCCATACCGCGTCGTTCTTCATCAGATCGACATGACCCCCGGTGGAAGAACCATCGGGGAAAAAGCGGATTCGTCCCACGCCCTCCTCCTCCAGCTCCGAGCGCGCGGTGAACAGCTTCATCGTCATGTCCTTCGGCAGCTCGATCCATTGCTTGCCGGGCGCGCGATAACGGCGCTTCTCAACGTCGATGCTGAGCGTCTTCTGCTCGTGCTTCACGATCGCCTGGCCGCGGGTATAGCGCAGGGCGGCGACCAGATCGCGGCTTGCGGCCTTTACTCGCGCACCGGACAGGCCGCTGCCGACCGAAACTGAAATCACCGTCGCTGCCAGCGCGATCAGCGCCACGACGACAATCATCTCGACCAGGGTGAAACCGCTCGCGCGGCGCGACAGGAGCGCGATCGAAAGTGGATGCGGCATCAAAAACCTGCCCCGGCGGCGCTAGCAGGCGCGGTTCTGGTATGCGTCGACGTCAGTCGTCGCTGCTCGGATCGGCGTCGATGCCACTGCCACCGGGCTTGCGGTCCGCGCCGTAACTGATCAGCGTGAACGGCGCCCCCTCGCCTGGCACGCGGTACTCGATCGGCGTGTTCCACGGATCTTTGAAATCCCCTGCCTTCGCGTACGGTCCGAGCCAGCCCTTGGCATTACCGGGTTCCTTGACCAAATCTTCCAACCGTCCCGGCAGCGAACCGGTATCCATCTCGAACTGGTCAACCTTGCCCGCTAGCATCGACACTTGAGTTTTGGCGAGCTTGAAGTTGGCTTGGTCCTTACTCTTGAAAACCTGAGTAGCAACCAGAGCCATGATGCCGCCAATCAAAGTCACGACGATCATGATTTCAATTAGCGAGAAACCGCCCTGACTGGAGCGGAGCGTGCGGCGGTGCATCGTCGTGTTCATTCGGTCATCCCACAGCATTGGTCAAACTTAAGATCGGGATCAGGATCGCAATCATGATCAGCGCCACCACCACGGCCATCACAACGACCACAGCCGGCACCAGCGCCGCCAGCAGGCGATCCACGGTGTTTTTTACTTCCACATCGAAGGTGTCGGCGACCTTGGTCAGCATGCCGTCGAGTTCGCCCGATTCCTCGCCAACCGCCACCATCTGCAGCGCGAGACGCGGAAACAGTTTGCTCTTCCCCAGCGAGGCCGCCAGGCCGCCGCCCGTTTTCACATCCTTGGCGGCCGCATCGACGGCCTCGGACAGTGCACTGTTGGCCATCACATTCTTCGCGATCGACAAGGCGGTGAGTAGTGGAACGCCATTGCGCACCAAAGTTCCCAGGGTACGTGCAAGGCGCGCGGTTTCCAGGCGCGCCACCAACGCGCCAATCAAACCGCGACGCAGCACCCAGCCATCGAATGCCAGCCTGCGCTCGGGCTCCTTGATGCGCCGCCGCAGTATCGCGAAACCACCAACGAGCAGCGCGACCAGCAACCACCAGTAACCACTGACCACGTTGCCGAGCCCAAGTACGATCTTGGTCAGAAGCGGCAGCTCGACTTCCATATCCTCGAACAGCGGCAGGAACTGCGGAACCACGTAGCCCAACAGAAAGAGTAAAGCGACAAGCACCATCAGCATAAGGATGGCCGGATAAATCAATGCGCTTACTACGCTTTCGCGCAGCGCCTTGCTGCGTTCCAGATAATCGGCGAGGCGCTTGAGGGTGTCGTGCATCGAACCGCCGACCTCGCCCGCGCGCACCATGTTGATGTACAAGCGCGAGAAGACGCCGTGCTGTTGCTCCAACGCCTGCGACAGCGGCGCACCGCCGCGCACCGTCTCGCGAATGCGTTCGATCACGCGCCGCGCGGTGTCGGATTCGGGCAGATCGAGCAGGATCTGCAGCGCGCGATCCAGCGGCTGCCCCGCACCCAGCAAGGTCGCGAGCTGCTGGGTGAATTGCAACACCTGGGCCGAACTCATTTCCGAACGCTTGAACAATCCGGCCAATCCCGCACCGCCGGCTTCACCTGCCGGTTTTGCCTCGACCGGGATATTGCCCGCGTCCTGCAGCTTGGCGATCACCTCGGCCGCCGAAGCGGCCTCCATCTGGCCGTCGAGCGATTCGCCGGCTGGGCTCAGGGCCTTGTAATGAAAAAGAGGCATCAGGCCCTATCCGTCCTGCGTCACGCGCAGCACTTCCTCGATCGTGGTGACGCCGGCGAGCGCCTTCACCAGACCGTCTTCGTACATGGTGCGCATGCCTTCGTTGCGCGCCTGCTGTTCGATGTCGCCCATACCGGCGTGCTGCATGATCATGCGCCGCAAGGCATCGGTGACGACGAGGAATTCCATGATCGTGGTACGACCAAGATAGCCGGTTGCGGTCAGCGGGGACGGCTTGGGTCGATACAAATAGACCGTGCCTTCCGGCTGGAAACGACGCAGGCCGAATTCCTCGATCACTTCCGGCAGAGCTTCGTATTTCTCGGCGTGCAGGGGCTCCAGACGCCGCACCAGACGCTGCGCGAGGATGCCGTTGACGGTAGAGGTGAGCAGGTAATCCTCCACGCCCATGTCGAGCAAGCGAGTGACGCCGCCCGCGGCGTTGTTCGTATGCAGCGTGCTGAGCACCAGATGGCCGGTAAGCGCGGATTGAATCGCGATTTTCGCGGTTTCCAGGTCGCGCATTTCGCCGATCATGATGATGTCCGGGTCCTGTCGCACAATCGAACGCAGGGCGTGTGAGAAATCCAGTCCGATTGCCGGTTTGGCCTGAATCTGGTTGACGCCTTCGAGCTGGTATTCGACCGGGTCCTCGACCGTGATGATCTTGACATCCGGCGTATTGAGCTGCGACAGCGCGGTATAAAGCGTGGTGGTCTTGCCCGACCCGGTCGGACCCGTCACCAGCAGGATGCCGTGCGGCTGATCCAGCACCGCGAGGAACTGGCTGAGGAACTGGTCGGTAAAGCCCAGCGATTTGAAGTCGAAGACGATGTTCTCGCGATCGAGGATACGCATCACCACCGACTCGCCATGTGCGGTCGGCACGGTGCTGACGCGTAGGTCGAGCTCCTTGCCCTGCACCCGCAACATGATGCGACCGTCCTGCGGCAGGCGGCGCTCGGCAATGTTCATCTTCGCCATGATCTTGATGCGGCTGATGACCGCAGCCGTGGAGCTGGCCGGCGGGGATTCCACTTCCTGCAACACACCGTCGATGCGGTAGCGCGCCTTGAGGCGGTTCTCGAACGGCTCGATGTGAATGTCGGATGCGCGCGCTTCGACGGCGCGCTGGATCACCAGGTTCACAAGACGGATCACCGGGGCTTCCGAGGCGAGATCACGCAGATGTTCGACGTCATCCTCGCTGCGGTTGTCGCCCTCAGACAGATCCTCGACGATGCTGCCCATGGCGGAACGGCCCGCGCCGTAAAAACGCTCGATTAGGTCATCGATCTCCGAACGGATGCCGATCTTCACGGTGACGGACCGTCCGAGCGCCATCGCCACGGCTTGGACCGGGTAGGGATCTTGCGGATCGGCGACCAGCAATTCCACCGTGTGCTCGTTCTCGGCGATGGGACAGACGGTGTGCTGTTTCATGAACCGCGGCGAAAGCTGCGCGTTCGCCGGCGGGGATTCGGGGAAGTCCTTGGCCACCACCAGCGGCACGTTGAGCACTTCCGCGCCGGCCTCCGCCACATCGCGTTCCGACACCAGGCCGATGCGTGTCATCAACGCGATCAGGCTGCCGCCCGACTCCTCGTGCAGACGCCGCGCGCGGCCGAAATCGGCTTCCTTCAAGCGGCCGCGCGCCAGCAATTGCTGGCTGATGCGCTCTTCGAGCAATTCCGGGCTCGGCAGCCCCGGGGTCGCAATCTCCGCCGCAATCAGTGCGTTCACGCGTTCGTTCCTTTGCTGTTCGCAGCCGTGCTCGGACCCGCATGGTCGGCCTCGGGTTCCCCACCCCAGCCAACCAACGCCTCAAGGAAGCGTGGGTTCATCAGGATCCACAACGCCACCGGCATCACCGCCGGCAAGACCAGATAGCCGAACTGGTAAGCCAGCGCAATCAGGTCGAGGCTCAGGCCATGCGTCGCGAGGGCCGCGTGCATATGCTGCTCCGCCGCCGCACCGGCCGCCGGCGCGACAGCGGAGTACTCCATCGAAGCCAGCGCCGCCTGCACCGCCGGTCCAACGCCAAACGCCATCGTCTTGAGCACCTCGCCCAGCAGGCCGAAGGTCTGCATGCCGGAAAGAAGCCCAAACCCGATCCCCAATTGCAGGAAAGTACGGCGCCAGTTCAGCGGCGTCGCCATCACCAGTCCGAACAACAGCGGCAAACCATAGCAGTAGACCAAGACGTTGCTGCGCTGCTCCTCCACCGCCAACTTGGTGGAGGGCAGCCCGACGACTCCGCCGACATCGGCCACGTAGGTGAACACGGCATGGTGATAATCCTGCGTCATCGAGGTCACCAGGTCCGGCATCCAGCCCAACAGGATCGCGGCCGTCAGACGGATTACCGGAAACACCACCACGGAGCTCAATGCGAACCACAGGAAAAACATGGCCGGCAGCCAGAACATCGCCGTGAGGATGAACTGCCGCAACGGCGAGACGGTCATTAGCCCTATCCCACCCATTGGCGTGCGTTGCGGAACATACGCAGCCACGGCGAAGCCTCGCCCCATTCTGCCGGCCGCCAACTCAACTGCACGCTGCGGAAGGCGCGTTCCGGGTGCGGCATCAGCAGCGTGGCACGGCCATCGGCACTGGTCAGGCCGGTGATGCCGTCCGGTGACCCGTTCGGATTCGCCGGATACGCGGTTGCGACCCGACCGTCGCCATCGATATAACGCAACGCGACCCGCGCGGCGGACTGCTGTGCTGGCGAGTCGAACTCGGCCCGGCCTTCGCCATGCGCCACCACGACCGGGATGCGCGAGCCCGCCATGCCGCTGAAAAACAGCGAAGGCGACTCGAGCACTTCCAGCAAGCCCAGACGCGCTTCGAATTGTTCGCTGCGATTACGCAAGAAACGCGGCCAGTGTTCGGCCCCCGGGATCAGCGCCTTCAATTGACTCAGCATCTGACAGCCGTTGCACAGGCCCAAAGTAAACGTCTCATCACGCGCAAAGAATGCAGAGAACTGATCTCTCAAGGCACTGCGTTCGAGGATCGACGTGGCCCAGCCGCGTCCGGCGCCGAGCACATCGCCATAGCTGAAGCCGCCGCCGGCGGCCAGGCCGGTGAAATCCGCGAGCGACTGCCGGCCCGCGATCAGGTCCGACATATGCACGTCGACCGCAGAAAAACCGGCGCGATCGAACGCCGCGGCAAGTTCGATCTGGCCGTTGACGCCCTGCTCGCGCAGGATCGCGATCTTCGGACGTGCGCCGGTCGCGATGAAGGGTTTGGCGACATCCTCGGCCGGATCGAAAGTGAGCGTAGCGCGCAGCGGCGAGGCCGAAAAATCGCGCGCCGCGATACGTTCTTCCTCGGCGCAAGATGTGTCGTCGCGCAGCGACTGCAGCGCATGCGTGACGCTCCACCAGGCATCGAACAGTTCGCTCCAGTTCCATTCGGCCAGGGTCTCGCGCGCCTCAGACACGCGCACGCGCGGCGCCGTCACCGGCTTGCCGATACGCTGGGCGCAATGGGTGAGTTCGTGGCGGTCGACGAGATCAGCAAACGCGGCGCGGTCCTCCACCGCGACCTGCACGATAGCGCCCAGCTCCTCGTTGAACAGGGTGCGGAAGGCGTCCTCGCCCCAGCCGTCGAGGGTGATTTCCAAACCGAGATGCGCGGCAAACGCCATCTCGCACAACGCGGCGAAGGCACCGCCGTCGCTGCGATCGTGGTACGCCAGCAGCAATTCGTCGGCGCGCGCTTCCTGGATCAGATCGAAGAACGCGCGCAGGGTGCCGGGCTCGTCCAGATCCGGGACCGCGCCGCCGAAGGCGCCGTAGCATTGCGCCAGGATCGAGCCGCCCATGCGGCGTTGACCCGCGCCCAGCCCGATCAGCCAGAGTTCCGAATCAATCTCGCGATTCAGCACTGGGGTGAGCTGGCCGCGCACGTCTTCGACGCGGGCAAACGCCGACACGATCAACGACACCGGCGACACCGATTTCTGCGCGCTGCCGTCGGACGCAGACCACTGCGCCTGCATCGAGAGCGAGTCCTTGCCAACCGGGATGCTGAGCCCTAGCGCCGGGCAAAGCTCGAGACCCACCGCCTGCACCGCGTCAAACAGCAGCGCGTCTTCGCCGTTGTGCGCGGCTGCCGCCATCCAATTCGCCGATAACCTCACCTCGTTAAGATCCGACACCGGCGCGGCGGCGAGATTGGTGATGGCTTCGCCCACCGCCATGCGTGCGGACGCGGCGGCATCGATCAGCGCCAAGGGAGTTCGTTCGCCAAGCGCCATGGCTTCGCCGGCGTATCCTTCAAAATCGGTCAACGTGATCGCGCAATCGGCCAGCGGCAATTGCCACGGCCCGACCATCTGATCGCGTGCGGTCAGACCACCGACGCTGCGATCCCCGATCGTCACCAGAAATTGTTTTGCTGCCACGCTTGGATGAGCCAGCACGCGCAGGCCGGCCTCGCGCAGATCCAGCGGCGCGGTATCGAGCCGGGGCCAGGGCGTCGACGCGGGACGCTGGGTATCTCGCAACATCTTCGGCGCCTTGCCGAACAGCAGATCCATCGGGATATCGATCGCGGCGGCGTCGCTTGCCGCAGCGCGCAGCAGCAGGCGCTCCTCGGCCGTCACCGTGCCGACCACGGCATACGGGCAGCGCTCGCGCGCGCAGATCGCCTCGAAGTCGACGAGGCGCTCGGCCGCCACGCCGAGCACGTAGCGTTCCTGCGATTCGTTGCACCACAACTGCATCGGCGACAACGAGGGATCGTCGCTGGGAATCGCCGCCAGATCGATGCGGCCGCCGACGTTTGAATCGTGCAGCAATTCGGGGATCGCGTTGGACAGTCCACCGGCGCCGACGTCGTGCGCGGTCAGGACCGGATTGTCGTCGCCCAGGGCAACGCAGCGGTCAATGACTTCCTGGCAACGGCGTTCCATTTCCGGGTTGTCGCGCTGCACCGAAGCGAAGTCGAGGTCTTCCGAACTCTGGCCCGAGGCGAGCGATGAGGCGGCGCCGCCGCCCAGACCGATCAGCATCGCCGGACCGCCGAGCACCACCACGGCATCTCCGGGGCGCAGATCGAGCTTCTTCACCTGGCCACGATCGATCGCGCCAAGTCCGCCGGCGAGCATGATCGGTTTGTCGTAGGCCCGGGTCAGGCCGGGTTCGCCGGTCGCCAGCTCGAAACTGCGGAAATAGCCCGTCAGGTTCGGACGACCGAATTCGTTGTTGAACGCGGCCGCGCCGATCGGACCGTCGAGCATGATGTCCAGCGCGCTCGCCATGCGCGGATTCAGCGCACGTGGCCCGCCCTGACCAGCGTCTTCCCACGGTTGCGGCAAACTCGGAATGCGCAGATGCGAGACCGAAAATCCGCTCAGCCCGGCCTTGGGTTTGCCGCCGCGCCCGGTCGCACCCTCGTCGCGGATTTCGCCGCCGGCACCCGTGCTGGCACCTGGAAAAGGCGCAATGGCGGTGGGATGGTTGTGGGTTTCGACCTTGATCGCGAACGCGCTCGGCTTTGCAGCTTCGGCGCGATATTCGTGCGTGGTCGGATCGGGACGAAAACGACGCCCGACATGACCCTCGATCACCGCCGCATTGTCCTTGTACGCGGTCAAGGTGAACTGCGGCGACTCGGCATGGGTGTGCTTGATCATGCGGAATAGCGTCGTCGACTGCGGCTCGCCGTCGATGCGCCAGTCGGCATTGAATATCTTGTGTCGGCAATGCTCGGAGTTGGCCTGCGCGAACATCATCAACTCGGCGTCCGACGGCGCGCGACCGAGTTCGGCGTAGCGCTGTTCCAGGTAGTGGATCTCGTCGTCGGAGAGTGCCATACCGAGGCGGTGATTGGCCGCACGCAAATCCGCCAGCGCGATGCGTTCCAACGCACCGGCCGGCGGAGACTCGAACAATCGCGCCGCGGCGTCGATGTCGAATAGCAAGGACTGCGTCATCGGATCGTGCAGCGCCTTGGCCAGCAGCGGCCAGACCGGGTCGCTGGTGGCTGGTCGGCCACTCAGTTCGATGCGGCGGCCGCGCTCGACGCGGTGCACCGGCAGGCTCGCGCCCTGCAGGATTTCAGTGGCCTTGCTGGCCCAGGGTGAGATCGTGCCCAGTCGCGGCACGACGACGACGCTGTCTGTGGACGTGACGTCCGACAGCGCGCCGGCTTGCAGAATGCGACCCAGGACCAGCGGATCGGGCGTCGCACCCGCCACCGGATCGACGAAAAACAGCTGTCGCGAACCGGTCACGCGGATTGGGGCGTGAATCTGGCGCAGGCGGGCTTCGAGACGGTCGCGCTGATACGACGACAGGGCCGGCGGGCCCTCGAGCACGATCATGTCCGGGGGGTTCAGGAAAGAGATTGGGGGCGGCATTTTAACGGAACGGGCCCGTCGGCGTGGCCGACGGGCCCGTGATGTGCGAAGAAAGGCTGGATGCTTGCCTACGCGGGGAGGACCCTTCGGGTCATTTCGACGCCTTCGTTGCGAGCTGGTCGAGACGCTGCAACAACTGGTCTGGCGGCAGGTAGCCGCCGAGCTGGGTGCCGTCGGCCGCGATCACGGCCGGAGTGCCGCTGACGCCGATCTTGTTGCCGAGCGCGTACTCCTCTTCAATCGGATTCGCGCATTCCTTCTTGTCGAGCTCCGCGCCGGCCTTGGCGTCGGTCAGGGCCTTGGCGCGATCGGCCGCACACCACACCGAGACTGCCTTGTCGAAGGATTCCGAACCGACACCGGCGCGCGGGAAGAACAAATATTCGATCGCGATGCCAAGCTTGTTGTAGGCCGCCATCTCCTGATGCATCTTGCGGCAGTAGCCGCAATCGATGTCGGTAAATACCGTCACGACGTGCTTGGTCTTCGCCGGCGCGTAGGCAATGCGTTTATCGGCCCCCACGCCCTTCAGCGCGGCGCGGCGCTGTTTGGATCGACTGACCTCGGTCAGATCGGTCTTGGCCGCGATGTCGTAGATCGAACCCTGCAACAGATACTTGCCGTCCCGGCTGACGTAAACGATCTGGCCCTGCAGCACGACCTCGTAGAAACCCGGCAGCACCGCGTCGGCGATACTGTCGACGGCCGCACCCGGCACCAGCGACTGGATCGCGGCGCGTGCCTTGGCGTCGGCGCCCTCGGCAGCCACGGCGGAAAACGAAACAACGCCGAGCAACGCGGCAGCCAGCAAACGGATCATGGAGCGATTCCTGGAAGGGGTTAAGGGGTCGGGCGACGGCTGGGACCACGATCGGGAATGAAAGTTCAGCCCAGGCGCAGTGGAGGCCGGCGCGCAGGATAGCGGAAGCGACCGGCGGATGCCGGCACGCGGCTTCATCCGGTGTTCTGCACGCCCGCAGAAATTCCGTTCACCGTCGCCACCAGGGCGCGATACAGCGCGTCCTCGGGTCGTCCCGCGGCGCGCCAGCGTGCCAGCGCCTCCACCTGCAACAGACTGATCGGATCGACGTAGGGATTGCGCAAGCGAATTGATTCGCGCAAGCGGCGGTCGTTGGCGAGCAATTCGCTGGCGCCCTTGATCTGCAATACCAAGGCCCGCGTTCGCACGAACTCCTCGGCAATGCGCGCGAAGTAACGTTCATGCAATGGCCCGGCGAGGCGTGAGTAGGCCGCAAAGATGTCGAGGTCGGATTTCGCCAGCACCATCTCCACGTCTTCAACCAGCACGGTGAAAAACGGCCAGTCGCGCGACATCTCGCTCAGCGTGTCGAGACCGTAGTGTTCAATGCCGTGCGCAAGACCGGCGCCGACGCCGTACCAGCCAGTGAGCCCGGCGCGATTGAGCGACCAGGCGAACACCCACGGGATCGCGCGCAGGTTTTCCACGCCGGCCTTGCGTTCGTCCGAGGCCTGCGTCGCACCCGTCACACGCGCAGCGGCCGCCGCCGCGCGCTTGGGCGGACGCGATCCCAGTCGCAACCGTTCGATCAGGTCGATCGGCGTGGCGGCGCGAAAATAGTCGGGGAATTGCGCGTCCTCGTGCACCAGCGCGCGGTAGTGCGCGCGTGCGGCTTGCGTCATCGCGGTCATGATCTCGCGCCAGTTGGTCTCACGCGGCTCGGACGGACGCGGGCGCAGCGTGGCGCGCAGCACCGCGCCGCTCATCTGTTCCAGGTTGCGTAGCGCCAGCGCGCGAATGCCGTATTTGCGATGGATCACCTCACCCTGTTCGGTGACACGCAGGAAACCATCGACCGTGCCACGCGGTGCGGCAATCACCGCGCGCTCGGTCTTGCCACCGCCACGACTCACCGACCCACCACGACCGTGGAAGAATTCGATCCGCACGCCGGATTCGCGCCCCAGCGCGGCAAGCTGAATCTGCGCCTGTTGCAGGGCCCAGCGCGAGCTCATCAGGCCGGCGTCCTTGGCGCTGTCTGAATAGCCCAGCATCACGACCTGACGATCGCCGCGCGCGCGCAGATGGGCGCGATAGTGCGGATCGTCCAGCAGCGATTGCAGCGTCGCGGGCGCGGCTTCCAGATCGGCGACAGTCTCGAACAACGGCGCGACATCGATCGGGATTTCTCCACGTTGACCCGCCAGTCTCGCCAGCGCCAGGACCGCAAGCGCATCGGCTGCGCTGCGGCTCATGCTGACGATGTAGGGCCCGAGCGCGGCGACGCCGTATTGCGCGCGTGCAGCCGCCAAGGTACGGAACACTGCGAGCGTGTTGCGTGCCGCGAGGTCGTCGGGCTCGCGCGCGCCAGGCGCGGCGTCGAGCACGCGTTGCAGGGCAGCGACACGCTCTGGTATCGGGCGCTGCGCGAACTCCGCATCGCCCAGGCAGACGGCGATCGCGGCCGCATGCACGCCGCTGTCCTGCCGCACGTCGAGAGTGGCGAGATGGAAACCGAAACTGCGCGCGCGCCAGAGCACGCGCTGCAGCGCGAAACCACCAGCACGCTCGCCGCGATGTGAGTGCAGGCTGGCGCCGATCAACTCCAGATCGGAAATGAACTCTTGCGCGTCGCGGTAGCCGTTGATTTTCTCCTGCTCGGTGGCGCTCAAACGCGCGGCCATCAGCGTCAGCAGCGTGCGATAGGGCATATCGGCATGCCGCGATTTGAGTTTGTCGGCCGCTTTCGGCAGGCACAGTCGATACTCGTCGATGCGAGTGCGCACCGCGGCGTCGACATCCACGCGCGAGGTCGATTGGCTCAGCGCGCCGCCCAGATGCGAGAGATCGCGACGATAGCGCGCCAAAATCAGCGCGCGCTGGGTCTCCAGCGCGGCCGCGATGGTGGCGGCGCCGACGTTGGGATTGCCGTCCATGTCGCCGCCGACCCAGCTTGCAAAACGGAGAAGAACCGGCAGTTCGGGCGCTGCGCCGTACTGTT
>JBKJTK010000206.1:0-12457 GCA_046590875.1 Chiayiivirga sp. | reverse complement strand
CCTCGCTCATGTCGCGATCGAATTTCTCGAGCGCCGCCTGGTCCGCGGCGCTGCAGGCCGCGTGCGCGTTCGCCGCAAGCATGCTGCCGGCGAGCAGCAGGCCGATCTTGATCGTGGTACTTGGCAACTTCATGACTTCCCCTCCCCATGCGGGACGGGACACCCCGCTTGCGCATCAGTCTGCGCTGCGCCAGTCCTGTGGACAACGCCCAATTCGATAAGGGGCTAGGCATTCGCCCGCTGGTGGTCGCCAGCGCGTATCGACGGCAAAGCTGTCAACGAAACAACGCAAAACGCGTTACAGATGCAGCCATGTAGGAAGGAGCGGCACTGTCGATCGCGTAGCGCCCAGATGCAGGTCATTAATCCAATGCCTCAACCAAAGGAAAAGCGTCAAGAAAGCAAACGTCAGCGTTCCGAAAACGAGAAGGTTCTCAAGCGCGCCTTCTTCGCCGTCCACGTAGGCTGCCAACAATTCCGGCAGCTTTCGCCCGACTACCCACGCGCCAACACCCGCGAGCCCGCGCGTGAGTCGCAGCATCAAGAACTTATGCGCCAAGGCCACGACCTGCTTCGGGGCTACAACTCCCCCAACCCTTCCGCCACGCCTTCCGGCCCGACCTTGAGCAAGCGCAGCGTATTGGTCGCGCCGTGGTGCTCCATGTGGTCGCCGCTGGTGATCAGCACGCGGTCGCCGTCAGCCAGGAGTCCGAGATCGAACAAGTGCCTGATCGCTTCGCGTGCCGCTTTACGGGGAGACTGCCCGCGCGAGTCGAAGTCGATCGGGAATACGTCGCGCATCATCGCCATGCGGCGACGCGAAGGCGCATGACGTGAGAGACCGTAGATCGGCACGCTGGAGCGGAAGCGTGAGAGATACCGCGCGGTGCCACCAGACTCCGTCATCGCAAGAATCGCGCGCACCTTGATGTGTTCGGCCAGGAACATCGAGGCCATCGCGATGGCCTGGTCGGAGCGCTGCAGTCCGCGTTCGGCTTTCTCGAAATCGGTGTCTGGCTCGAACTGGCGCTCGGCGCCGAGACAGATGCGCACCATCGCCTCCACCGCTTTCGCCGGGTAGTTTCCGGCCGCGGTTTCCTGCGACAGCATCACCGCGTCGGTGCCGTCGATCACCGCGTTCGCCACGTCCAGTACTTCGGCGCGGGTGGGGATCGGCGACTCCACCATCGACTGCAACATCTGCGTAGCGGTGATCACCACGCGGTTCCGCAGCAGCGATTCGCGGATGATTTTCTTCTGCAAGCCCGGCAGTTCGGCGTCGCCGATCTCGACCCCGAGATCGCCGCGCGCCACCATCACGGCGTCGCTGGCATCGATGATCTCGCCGAGATTCGCGATCGCTTCGGCACGTTCGATCTTGGCCACCAGATGCGCGTCGCTGCCGGCTTCCCGTGCCAACCGCCGCGCTTCGTTCATGTCGGCCGCCGAACGGCAAAACGACACCGCCAGCAACTCGACCCCAAGTTCGGCAGCATGCTTTATGTCGGCACGATCCTTGTCGGTGAGCGCGCCCAGCGAGAGTCCGCCGCCGAGCCGGTTCAATCCCTTGCGATCCGATAGATAGCCGTCGGTCAGCACCGTGGTGTGGATCGTGCTGCCCACGATCGAATCCACTTTCACCGCCATCAGGCCATCGTCGAGCAGCACGGTGTCGCCGGGCACCAGATCGTTAACCAGGCCGAGGTAGCTCACGCCTACGCGCGTGGCGTCTCCTGGCGGAGCATCGGCGCGCGCTTCGAGGTCGAACTTCGCACCGGCCTTGAGCGCGACCTTGCCGGCCGCGAACTTCTCGATGCGGATCTTCGGGCCTTGCAGGTCGCCCAGGATCGCAACTTCGCGCCCGAGATTGTGCGCGGCAATGCGCACCGCCGCCACGCGTGCGGCATGCTGCTCGGCGCTGCCGTGGGAGAAATTGAGCCGCACCACATCCACGCCGGCGCGCAGGATGGCCTCAAGCACTCCGGGCGCATCCGTGGCGGGGCCCAGCGTGGCCAGGATCTTGGTGCGGCGCAGGGGATTGCTCATGAATTGTCCTCGTTCATGGCGACTACGCTAGCATGCTCGACTGCTTTTTCGATTGGCCACCCATGTCCGCGAACCCCGATATCGAACATCCGCCGGGCATGACTGACGACTTCCCGGTGCTGCTCGGCGATCGCGTCCGACTGCGAGGCTATCGTCCGGAAGACCTGCACGATTTCTATGCCGTGCACTCTGATCCGCGCGTGATGCGCTATTGGAGCTTCCCGGCCTGGACCGAGATTTCGCAGTCCTACGAATACTTCGCCAGTGCGATCCAGGGTCGTGATCCCAACTCGCGGCTGTGCTGGGCCATCACGGGCCGTGACAACGATCGCGTGATGGGCGGCACGACCTTGTTCTCCAACAACCTGTCCCAGGGCCGGGCCGAAATCGGCTACGTGCTGGGACACGCGCATTGGGGTCAGGGCTATGCGCAAGAAGCGCTGCGTCTGGTGATCGATTACACCTTCGACGTGATGGGGTTTCGTCGTATCGAGGCCGACATCGATCCGCGCAATGCGGGCTCGTGCAATCTGGCAGAGCGCCTGGGCTTCGTCCGCGAGGGCCTGCTGCGCGAACGCTGGATCGTCGCGGATGAGGTGCAGGATGCGGCGATCTACGGCTTGCTGAAGCGCGATTGGCGTGCGCGCCGCGGGGACGCCTTGCTGGGCAAATAGCCTGGACTGCGATCATCGGTGGATGCGGTAGGTATCCGCCGACAATGCCGAGAACATTGGCCGTGTGAACTCTTTTGACGCGGCCGAGCGAAGCGACAGCGCACGTTTACCCCGCTCCACACGAACCTGCTCTTCGCTCTCACGCGAGTCGGTGCGTCCTCTCATCCGTTCGTGCTGATGCTTCGGCAGGTTCGTCCGCTTCGCAGACGCCTTCGCCTGCGGCTCGGTCAGCACAGGGTAGCCTGCGGCTATCGAAGCATGAACGGACACGGCAATCTGCAGGCTGCCCTTCGACACCTACCCATGAACACAGCCACGGGTTTCGGTCAAAGCGCGATTTTTTATGGAACCCGTTCGGCCTGAGGTATCGAAGGCGCTCCTCGCGCTGCCAGTTTGAGGGAGGCCTTCGATACCTCAGGCCGAACGGACCTTTTTGAGACTCGCAATGCTCTTGAGATCATGGGCAACACCAGGCGTGCGGGCGCGCAGAATCCTCAGGGCGAACGGTTTCGGTGATTACCGCAGAAGCCGTCAAACTTCTTCGGCCACCTCGACACAGCGGAGCGACTCCCCTGTCGGTCTAAACGAAGAGCGTCCGCAGTTCCACTGGTGAAGTAACCAGGTGCGTCGCACCCGCGTCGCGCAGTTCCTCCTCGCTACCAAAGCCCCACAGCACGCCAACCGAACGCATGCCGTGATGACGTGCGCCGTCGATGTCCATGTGGCGGTCACCTATCATCCAGCAGGTGTCCGGCGCAAGCGCGAGTCGACGCAGCGCTTCACCGATCAATTCCGGTTTGTGGCTGAGCCGACCGTCGGCGGTCGCGCCAATGATGTCCTCGAAGCGATGTCCGAACGGCAGGTGCGCAAGGATCTTGCGGGCATGCGGTTCGTTCTTCGCCGTCACCACTGCGAGACGATGCCCGGCCGCATGCAGCGTCTCGACTGCATCATGAATGCCGGGATAGATTTCGTGTTCCTCCCAGCCATGCGTCTCGAAGCGTTCGCGGTAGTAGTTCACCGCCTGTTCGACGCGCCCGGCATCCCGCAACAAGGGCGCGAAGCTGGCGCGCAGCGACGGCCCGATCCAGCGCCGGAGCTCCTGCTCCCCTGGAACGGGGTGATCCAGCTGCTCCAGCGCATAGGCGACGCAGCGCGTGATACCGACGGCGGAGTCGATCAGGGTGCCGTCAAGATCAAGGAATAGTGTCGCCATCGGAGCATGTCTCATGCCTGTGCGCGCGCCTTCAACGCGGCCACCGCCGGCAGTTCCTTGCCTTCGCAGAATTCAAGGAACGCCCCACCGCCGGTCGAGATATAGCTGATGCCCGACTCCACGCCGTACTTTTCGACCGCCGCCAGCGTATCGCCGCCACCGGCAATCGAGAATGCGCTCGATGCGGCGATCGCCTTCGCCAGCACTTCGGTGCCGTGGCCAAAGGCGTCGAATTCGAACACGCCGACCGGCCCGTTCCAGATCACGCTGCCAGCCTTGGCGATCATCGCGGCGTAACGCGCGCTGGTGTCGGGGCCGATGTCGAGGATCATGTCGTCAGCGCCGACGGCATCGACTGGCTTCACCGTCGCCACCGCGTCGGCCGCGAATCGCGGCGCCACCACGACGTCGGTGGGGATCGGAATGTCGGCACCGCGCGCTTTCGCATCGGCCATGATCTTGCGCGCGGTGTCGAGCAAGTCGTGTTCGCAAAGCGACTTGCCGACGCGATACCCGAGCGCGGCGATGAAGGTGTTGGCGATGCCACCACCCACGATCAATTGATCGACCTTGTCGACCAGATTCGCCAGCAGTTCCAGTTTGGTCGAGACCTTGGAACCCGCGACGATCGCGAGCAGCGGCCGCGCCGGTTTTTCCAGCGCTTTCGCCAGCGCATCGAGTTCGGCCATCAGCAACGGCCCACCGCAAGCAACCGCAGCAAAGCGAATCGCGCCATGCGTAGACGCCTGCGCCCGATGCGCGGTGCCGAACGCATCCATCACGTACACATCGCAAAGGGCTGCGTATTTCTTCGACAGCGCTTCGTCGTCCTTGCTCTCGCCGATGTTCATCCGGCAATTCTCCAGCAACACCAGTTGTCCGGGCTGCACCGCGACACCATCGATCCAGTCACGGATCAGCGGGACCTCACGCCCCAAATGTTCAGACAACCTCTGCGCGACCGGTGCGAGCGAGTCTTCCGCACTCCACACGCCCTCTTTCGGCCGCCCCAGATGCGAAGTCACCATCACCGCCGCGCCTTTCTGCAACGCCAGACGCAGCGTCGGCAGCGCCGCCAGGATGCGTTGCTCGGACGTGATCCGACCGTCCTTCATCGGCACGTTGAGGTCTTCGCGAATCAGCACGCGCTTGCCGGCGAGGTCGAGGTCGGTCATGCGAAGGATGGACATGCGTGTGGCTCCGGTGGCCGCGGCGGGCGGCGGTAGCAGGAAAGGGGAGTATTGTCCGGTGCGACGACGGTTCGTTCAAACTCGCGCGGCGCGCGTGCCCCCTCAAGACCGGCACATGGATTTCACGATGGCGCCGGGACACGAAGGTCAGGCTACACTGAGCTACACCATCGACGGCACGACGGTGACGAAAATAATCTCGCGATCCCGGTTCTGACGGCGTTGCTCGCTGCGGGCGCGGCGGCCCGTTCGCAATTCGCGAATTGCGAACGGGCGACCACCACGGTGGGCGAGTGACTGTGCAGGCAATCGTTTCTCAGTTCGAGAAGCGAAAATGTCCGTCATCCATCCATGACCGATCGAAGTGACGGTGAGGTGGTGCTCAAGCCGCAGGATCGCCCGGCGGCTGGCGCGAGGCTCGCTCGCCTGCATGGCGCCGCGCGTTCCGGTGAAGTGCAGCGCGCGTGTTGGCGGCTTGGATACCTCACAACGCTCTCAACCTGACCGACGCAAGGCGTTTGCGACGTCTCGCGGCCAAGCGACGACGTGGAGCGGTTCAGCCGAGAGCCCGTATGCTCTGAGATGGGGGTCACCGGTTCAAATGGAAAAATCCAGTCATGACCACGACTCCTGCTTCCCGCAATGCGGGTGCCGCCCTGTTCACCGCACTCGTATGCACGTTCCTGCAGCCGGCAGCCGCGGTGGATCGCGCTGTCGCTTCCGGACCTGAATCCACCGATCGCCAGACGCAGCACGCGTCAGTCGCCTTGCAGTACGCGGCGCTGCCGATGCGTTTCGAGCGCAACGCCGGCCAGAGCGACGAGCGCGTCAACTTTCTCGCGAGGGGAAACGGCTACATCGTCTTCCTGACGCCGGACGAGTCGGTGATGGTGCTCGACAAACGCGGGGCCGCCGCCACGCAGGGTAGGCAGGCGAAACAGGGCATCGACACGGCGGTCGTAAGAATGCGCCTCGAGGGCGCGAACGCGCAGCCCCGTGTCGAAGGACTCGATCCGCTGCCCGGTGTCACGAACTACTTCATCGGCAACGACGCGTCGAAGTGGCACACAGACATCGTGTCGTTTTCGAAAGTGCGCTACAGCGAAATCTACTCAGGCATCGACGTCGTCTACTACGGCAACCAGCGCAACCTCGAGTACGACTTCATCGTGAGCCCGGGCGCGGACCCGTCCAAGATCCGCATGACGATCGCAGGCACCGAGCACCTCTCGGTCAACGCGGCCGGCGATCTGGTGCTCGCGATCCCGGGCGGCGAGATGCGGCAGCAGGCTCCGGTGATCTACCAGGAAGGCGTGAGCGGCAAGTCGCTCGTGACCGGCAGCTACGTGGTGCGCGGCGATGAAGTGGGCTTCGAGATTGGCGCCTACGACGCATCGCGTGCGCTCGTCATCGATCCCGTCCTCGTCTATTCGACCTACCTCGGTGGCAGTGGCCTCGACCAGGCCAACGCGATGGCGGTCAGCACCACGGGTTTCGCTTACGTCACTGGTGTGACACGTTCGACGAACTTCCCGATCGAGGGAACCCCGGCAACGACCTTTACCGGAGTGCAGGACATCTTCGTGACGAAGATGAGCCTGGCGGGCGGCACGCTTGCCTACTCGACGTATATCGGCTCGCCCGGCACCGACATCGCGAACGACATCTTCGTCACCGGTGCCGGCACGGCCTACGTGACAGGCTCGACGGATTCGATCGGGTTTCCCGTGATCACGCCGACCATCGCGAGCTACCAGGGCATGACCGACGCCTTCCTGTTGCAACTGAATTCGGCAGGCAACGCGATCGTATTCTCGACTTACTGGGGCGGAACCGGTTTCGAAGAGGGAACCGGCGTGACGGTCGATCCCACGGACGCCCCCTACATCACGGGCAACACCAGCGCGCCGGACTTCCCGACGCAGACGCCCTTCCAGGCGGCCTTGAGCAATGGCACCGGCATGGACGCTTTCATGACGAAGTTCAGCGTCTCCCCTGGCTCGATCGTCTACTCGACCTACCTTGGCGGCTTCGGCAACGACCAGGCCAACGATATCGCGGTGCGCGACAACGGCTCGGTGCTTGTTACCGGTAGCACCACCTCATCGAATTTCCCGACGACGAGCGCCTCCTTCCAGCCAGCCCTGGCCGGTGCTCGCGACGGCTTCGTCACGAATTTCACCCTGGCGGGCAACGCGCTCGACTACTCGAGTTATCTCGGGGGGTCGGGCGACGACGAAGCCTTTGGCATCGTGCTCGATGCGCCCGGCAATGCCTACATCGCAGGACGCACCAACTCCACGAACTTCCCGACGCTGGCGCCCGCCCAGCTCAACAACGGCGGCAATAACGACGCGTTCGCAACGAAGGTCAGCGCATCGGGCGATACGCTCGTCTACTCGACGTATCTTGGCGGCGCGGGCGAAGACATCGGACAAGGAATTGCGATCGACGCGGCACGCAACACCTTCGTGACGGGCAGTACGCGTTCGTCGAACTTCCCGACCGTGAACCCTTCGCAGACGAACTTTGGCGGCGTGTCCGACGCCTTCGTGACGAAGCTGAGTCCCGCGGGCGCCTCGATCATCTACTCGACGTATCTCGGCGGCATGGGCGATGACCAAAGCCTTGGCATAGGAGTCGACGCCACCGGTCGCGCCTACGTGGGCGGCCTCACCGAGTCGACCAACTTCCCCACGGTGAATCCGTTCCAGTCAACCTTCGCCGGCGTGAGGGATGCCTTCGTGACCAAGCTCTCGGAGGCCATAATCGACGACCACCTCTTCGCTGACGGATTCGAACGCTGAGCGCCAGCGACGTCGGCGATGATCGCATTCGGCGGTCGCGGCTGATCGTTGACCCGCATGCATGTGGGTCAACTCTCGGGTTCGAGCAGACCCTGACGGGCATCGTCCGGGTCCACTCGGGTCGAGAAACCCAAGCACCTCGCCAGGTCCCGCATCAGGACGATTGCTGACACTCGGCGCCGACGGTTACCGCGCTTTCGCAGGCCGGCGGGGCTCAGCGCGATGCTGCCGAAAAATCCGACTCCACCGTCTGCTTCACCGCCGCCACGCCCGCATCGACCATGCGCGCAAAGGGTTCGCGCAAATCGTCTGGCAGCACGTCGGTGATCCAGGCTACGCGACAGGTCTGCGCGCCGGTGGCAAACACCTGGAAAGAGGCGTTGTGATGCGTGGCGCGGCCGGCGACGATCGAATACGCGAAGCGGCGGTGCGCGTCATCGATGTCGACGATGAGTTCGCGTGCGGTGAGACCGTTGGCGAAGGTGACGGTGCGGGCGCCAGGTTCGAGCGTGGTGGCAACGACGAAGCCTCGCGCGAGTCGCGTATGCGGTGCGCCGAGGTCGCGGAACGCGGCCCAGACGAAATCGGCGGACGCGGCGAGCTCGATCTCGCGGACGATGCTGGCCATGGACGAATGCGCGCAAGGGGTGGCGCGGCCATCATCGCACTGGTGCGGGCCTCGAAGACAACGGAATCCATACGTGTAGGCTTGGCTGACAAGCGCAGCTTGCCGAACGCTGCGGAGCGCTGGGTCGCAGCCCCGCCTACGGGTTGCTGTCGTCGCTCCGCTCAAGAGCGCACTCGATTCGGCCGCGTTCCCCATCTCCTTGGCAGCGCTGCAATTTTTTGTGCCGCGCAGCGCAAATGCGATCTTCGTCACGACGCGTTGACTGAACCTCACCTTATCCCAAGCTGAAAACGTGATGCGCTTCGCGTGTTTCACATGCCCGGTCACTGTTAGCGTGCGGCGTCTGTACTTCGGTGATCGCCATGCGCTTGCGTTCCATCGCGATTCTGTTTGCCCTGCTGCCGGCCGCCGGCATGGCCCAGACCCTGCCCGAGCAGGTACTGGAGCTCGTCAATGTCGCCCGCCGGGACAACGGTCAGTTGCCGCCGCTGAAAGGTCAGGTGCAACTGGATGCCGCTGCGCAGTTGCACAGCGTCAATATGGCGACTCGCAACTTCTTCAATCATCAGGATCCTGGCACCGGGACGAGCCCCGGTGATCGCATCACCGCGGCGGGCTACGCCTGGGCCACCTATGGCGAGAATATCGCGGCCGGCAACAGCACTGCGGCGGCGACGATGGCGCAGTGGATGGCCTCGAGTGGACATCGCGCCAATATCCTGGGCACCTCGTTCAACGAGATGGGGAACGGCTACGGCGCCAATCCGGCCAGCACCTACCGCCACTACTGGACCCAGGTTTTTGGCCGCCGCAGCGGCGTCTATCCGCTGGTGATCGCACGCGAGGCCTACCAGACCGGCAGCTGTGCGATCGATCTCTACGTCTACGGCGCCGGCTTCGCCACCCAGATGCGATTCTCCAACAACGCCGGCGCGACGTGGTCGCCGTGGCAGGCCTATAGCGCCAACGCGACGTGGAATCTCGCCGGTACGGCGGGCGGCGTCGCCACCGTGCATGCAGAGATCCGCAACGGCAGCGGCAGCGTGCTCAGTGCGTCGGATTCGATCCGGCTAACGGCCTCCTGTGGCAGCGGGGGCGCTGATCCGATGCGGGTGTTCCTCGGCAGCTTCGAGGGCTGATCGCATACGTCCTGCGGTCGTGGCTCTCAATGAGCCCGACCGACCATGCGTGCCAGATGTGGTGACCACGCACCCGGGAGAGTCGGCAGGCCCTGCACGCGGTAGGCTGCGGCCCTCGCCCCTGGAGCGGCCAAGATGAAGAAGATTGCGCTAGTCCTAGTCGCACTGTTGTTCGCGGCCCTGGTCGCGCTGCCCCCGTCGCGCAACCTGGAACGCGGTCCGCTTGACGAAACTGCCCGCGCCGCCGCACCCGGCCAGTTCTTGAAGCTCAGCCACGGTGACGTGCATGTGCAGATTCGCGGCCCGGAAACGGGTGAGCCCGTGATCCTCGTGCCGGGCTTCTCGGTGCCGAGCTACGTCTGGGAGCCGCTCGATGCTCGGCTTGTCGCCGAAGGCTTCCGCGTTGTGCGTTTCGATCTCTACGGGCGTGGCTGGTCGGCGCGACCCGACGTGGTCTACGACCGTGATCTGTTCGCCGAGCAGTTGCGCGAACTGATGGACGCGCTCGCGATTGATCGCGCACAAGTGATCGGTCTGTCGATGGGTGGCGCGATCGCCGCGCGTTTCGCGGCCCGACATCCCGAACGCGTGACCAAGCTCGGCTTGATCGCACCGCTGACCATGAGCCGCGACATCACCCCGTTGCAGTGGCCCTTGGTGGGCGAATGGCTGACGCGGGTCTGGCTGCTGCCCAAGCTCGCCGCCAGCCAGTTGTCGGATTTCGTGCACCCCGAGCGGCATCCGGACTGGGGCGAACGCTTCTTGCCGCAGATGCGCTACGCCGGCTTCGGTCGCGCGATCCTTTCCACCTTGCGGCACGTGATGGTCGAGGATTCGCTCGCGGATTTTTCTGTGGTGGGCGCTCAGCCGCGCGAGGTGTTGCTGGTCTGGGGGCGGAAAGACACCGTCGTGCCGTTCGCGCATAGCGACCGGGTGCGTGGCGCGATTCCGCAAGCGCAGTTTCTCGCGGTCGAGGACGCCGGGCATTTACCGCATGTGGAGCAGGAAGCGCTGGTGGCGGCGCGACTGATTGCGTTCCTGCGCGGCGACGCGGTTGACGTACCGCATTGACCGATCGGCGGTGCGCGAAAACGCAGTAGTGCCGCTGCTAACGCTCCGTATGCCAAAGCGCACTTTGGGAAAAATGGGCGTAGCCTTTCACGATGGACTTGCATCGCTGCCGGCGTGAACTCGTTGCCTTGCTGACGCTCGGTTGGCTGTTCGCACCCAGCGTGCACGCGCAGTCATTCTGCGAGCCGGTCATTGCGGATTCGATCGCGGGAGCCACGATCCTCGGCAACGGCACGGCCGGCAGCATCAGCACCGCGCAGATCCAGGCCGCGCTCGATGCCGGCGGCGCGATCGTGCTCGACCAGGGAGCGGCTCCCAGCACCATCGTGGTGACACAGACCCTGGTCGCGAGCCGTGCCACCGTACTCGACGGTGGCGGTCTCATCACCCTGTCCGGCGGCGATGCGCGTCGCATCTTGAGTCTAGCCAATCCGAATCCGGCGCAGAACGCACCGCTGTTCGGCATCACGCTGCAGAACCTCACGCTGGCCGACGCGCGCATCTCCGATGGACGCGGCGCGGCGATTTACAAAGAGCACGACTTCGAGTTCCCGCACAAGGTCAGCCTGAAGCTGGTGAATTGCCGCTTCGCCGACAACGATGCGCCGCTCGATGCCACACCGCAGGATGACGGCGGCGGCGCCTTCTACGGCGAGCTGCTGAACCGCATCGACATCGGCAACTGCGTATTCGAGAACAACAGTGGCAGCAACGGCGGTGCGCTGTACTCACTCGGCAGCCTGCGCGTGAATATCGTCGACAGCGTGTTCGAAGGCAATCGCGCGATCGGGACGGGCGGCAATCCGGGCGGTGGGGGCAATGCCGGCGCGCTCGGGGTGGATGGCGCCGCGCGTCTGGTTGACGTGTGCCGCACCCAATTCATCGGCAACGACAGCAACGCCTACGGCGGCGGTTTCTTCAGCGTGATGTACGACGCCCAGAGCCGCAGTCGTTTCGAGGACGTCGAGTTCCGCAACAACCTCCAGCTCGGTGCCAACGAGCATAGCGGCGGCGCATACATCCAGGACGGGCCCTGGGCACTGGAGCGCGTGAGCTTCATTGGCAATGATGCGCGCGGTTTCGGCGGTCTATTCGTCGCCGGCAATGCGCCGGGCACGATCCGCAACGCCACCTTCTCCAACAACATTGCGCGCACTGGTCTGGGCGCGGCGATGGCATTGAGCAACAGCGTGCCGATCTCGATCGTCAACACCACGATCGCGAACAATGTGTCCACGGCGGCGTTCGCCGCCGGCATTTCGATCGGCACGCCCAACCAGTTGCGACTGACCAACGTGGTGTTCGCCAACAACACCGGCGGCAACCGCTTCGTGAACTGGGCGATGAACAATCCCGCCGCCTTCGATGGTGGCGGCAACCAGCAGTGGCCGCAGGTGCGACCAATGGGAGGCGGCAACGAGATGCCGGTGACGAGCGGCACGCAGTTTGCCGATGCGCTGTTGCCAGGCAGCGCCACCGACAATGGCGGCTTCGTGGCGACGCTGGCCCTACCGTCGAACAGTCCGGCGCGCGATAGCGGCGTAAGTGTCATCGGCGGCACTGGCGCCGTCGTGCCGATCACCGACGCGCGCGGTGCAGCGCGCTTTGGCAGTGTGGATCGCGGCAGCTACGAGTTCCAGGAACCAGCGCGGATTTTTGCCGACGGGTTCGAGGGCCTTTGAAGCC
>JBKJTK010000192.1:0-8694 GCA_046590875.1 Chiayiivirga sp. | reverse complement strand
GAACAGGCGCGCCAGCTCTGGGCACTGGGTTTCCATCTCGGCATCGGCGGGCCGGTGACCTACGAGCGCGCGCGACGCCTGCGCAGCATCGTGGCGCAGATGCCGATCGAATGGTTGCTACTGGAAACGGATTCTCCCGACCAACCGCTCGCCGCGCATCGCGGCGCACGCAACGAACCGGCGCATCTGCTCGAGGTGGCGGAAACCGTGGCGCAGTTGCGCGGCGTCGAAATCGAAGTGATCGCCACCGCCACAGCCTCGAACGCACGTGCGCTGTTCGGTCTCGGGGCAGGCGCCTGATCATCGGCACGGGAATCCGCGGCAGCCTGCCGATGTGAGAAGGCTGAGCACTTACGTTGGGAGCGGTTCCACGCTCGCTGCAGCGAGCAGCTTCGACAGGATGCGAGAAACCGCCGCGAACGCAAATGCGGCCGTGACGTGGGTGGCGGCGCCCAGTCCGGCGCCACAGTCGAGCTTCATCGCGGCGTCGGGTCCGACGACCGGCCGGGTGCCGCAGACCGTGCCATCGGTCTGTGGATATTGAACGTTCTCCAGCGAATACACGGCCTGCACGCCGAAATAACGTTGCGCATTACGCGGAAAATTGAACTCGCTGCGCAGCTTCTTGCGCACCAGCGCCAGCATCGCATCGTGCTCAGTGCGGCTGAGATCGCGCACCTGGATGCGGGTGGGATCGGTGCGCCCGCCGGCCGAGCCCACCGTAATCAAGGGAAGCTTGCGCCGACGGCAGAACGCGATGGTCTCTACCTTGGTGCGAAAACTATCGCAGGCGTCGAGCACCAGATCGTAGTCGCGCAGCAGCAGGTCGGACAGATTGGCCGGCGTGAGGAACTGCGCCTGAGCGTCAACCTGTAACTCCGGGTTGATGGCGAGCGCGCGTTCGGCCATCGCCTCGACCTTGTTGCGGCCGTAGTGGCCATCTAGCGCGATCAACTGTCGATTGGTATTGCTCAGGCAGATGTCGTCGGCGTCGATCAGCGTAAGCCTCCCCAAGCCGCTGCGCGCCAGCGCCTCGACGGCCCACGACCCCACCCCCCCAACCCCAACCACACAGACGTGACGACGCATCAGGCGCTCGACGCTGCCCGCGCCGTAAAGCCGGTCGATGCCTGCGAAACGATGCAGCGTGGCGGAGGCAGAAGTCATGGCGGCGCGAATCATAGGGCATCGGTCGCGTCCTTGTTCCCGGAGAGTTCATTCCGGGCAGAATAGAGACTCATTGAGCCGGGACATCGGGTTCCGCCAAGCGACGGGAGTCCAGTCATGTTGCTTCGTCTTTTTGCGCTTTGCGTTGTCCTGGTCGCGGTCTTGCTGGCAGCCTGCGCCACTCCCGGCACGGTACCGGCACGCGATGCGTCCGAACCGGGCGCCCGCACCGATGTTGGCGCAGAGCCCATGCAGTGTGACGACTGTGGCGTGGTCGAGCGGATCGAACGCGTTTACGTCGAAACTTCGAAGCGAGCAGACGATGTGCTGGGCGGCGTTATTGGACAGGCGATCGGCACCGACTCAACCGACAGCGCTCCGGCCGCACCGGCGCGCCGCACGACGCCGATGTACCAGGTTTCCGTGCGCATGAATGATGGGCGCCGCCTCGTGCTGAGGCAGCGCGATCTGGGCGGCATCCGTTCCGGAGCCTCGGTCGAAGTCCGCGATGGGCGCGCGCACCTGAAATAATGCGGCTCGCAAGCTGCGAATCGAATGCGAAATCAGGCGTAGTGCCGACGAACGCAGCAAAGGCGTGCGTGCGCAGCGCGCGATCTTGCTCGGCTACGGAACACGCCAGGCTGCGAACGCAGCCGCGACGGCAGTCGGTTCGCGCAGCCACCCGAAATGATCCGGACGTCGGTTTGCAATCTCCGCGCGTCCGAACTCCCGCACATTCCAGTCGGCGCGCGGCGCCAGCGCGCGCAGGCGATTGATCGCGCCCGGTGGCGCGAGGCGGTCCTCGCTCATGCGGATCGCGAGCACGCGTCCGGTGTAGGCCGCGAGCGCATCGTCGAGCGTCGTACCGAAGGCGCGCATCCGGTAGTGTCCACTGATCGCGGTGCCCGCCCATTCGCGCATCAGCGTGGCCGCCTCGCGTCCGGCGAAGCCCAGCTTGGCACCGGGGAAATGACCGACGATATCTGTGATCGCGGGAAGCACCAGCGCGAAGCCGAGCACCCCCACGGCGCGCCAACCCGGGAAGGCGCGCCAATGCGGCTGGCCACTGGCGACCAGCAGCACGCCATCGAATTCGTCGACCAAAGACGCCTTGTTCAAGGATGCCTGCTTCAAGGAGGCATGAATCAGTGCAAGCTGACCTCCCAGACTGTGGCCGCCCAGATACCAGCGCAGACCGGGAAATCTGGCGCGCGCGGCCGCGAGTCCTGCCGCGATGTCGATATTGAGCAAGTCCTTGTAACCCCAATCGCAGCGCCGCGCCGCGCGACGATCGCTGTCGCCCAGCCCGCGCCACTCGTGCACTGCCACGGCAACGCCCTGCGCGGCAAGTGCATCGGCGAGAGTTTCGTTCGGCCCGATGCCCACGCCGAGCGCGGGCAACCAATACAGTCCGATCTGCGCATGCACCGGCACGTGCAGCTGCAAGCGTGCTGTCGCGAAGTCGTCTGCGGTGACGGTGAGTACCTGTCGCTCAACAGTTGGCGTCATATTGATGGTTCGGCGTCGGCGTCGACGCGCGACTTTAGCAGCCTGTCGGACTTTGGTCGGCCGGGCTGCAAATCCGTCTACGCGGTCCATATTTCCGCCGACTCTTGGCCCATAGCCCCACTATGGGCCGGCGCTTCGGCGAAAATCTGTCCTCGCGCAGCCGACTATCGCCTCGACCACCAAAGCCCGTCAGGCTGCTAGCAGAAGCGGTTGCAGCGACCTGCGCGCGCCGTGCCCGCAAATCGCCACTTCCGGACCGCGGCATTCCCGACGCCGAAGCCAGACTGCAGCGACCGCTACCCGAGGACCCGCCATGTTCCGATCGATCATTGTCACGTTGCTGGCTGCCAGCGCCGTCTCGCCTGCCATGGCCAACCCGCAACATGAAGCCTGGAATCGAGCCCGGACGCCGTTCCAGATCATAGGCAACACCTGGTACGTCGGCACCCAGGGCTTGAGCATGCTGCTGATCCGGGGCGAACACGGCGCGGTGTTGATCGATGCGGGGTTGCCGGAGTCCGGCGCGAACCTCCGCAACAGCCTCGCGGCACTGGACGTTGCGCCTGCCGAGATCAAGCTCATTCTCACGAGTCACGCGCATGTGGATCATGTCGGCGCGCTGGCCGAACTCAAGGCGCTGACCGGGGCGCGCGTGCTGGCCAGCCCGGAAAGCGCGACTGTACTGGCCGCGGCCGGAAAAGGGGATCTGCATTTCGGGGACAGCATGACCTATTCGCCTGTAGTCGTGGACGGCACGATCGTGGATGGCGAAACCGTGACCTTGGGGGAACTCTCGCTCACGGCGCATCTGACCCCGGGCCACACCCCGGGCAGCACGAGCTGGAGTTGGGAAGAACGCGTCGGCGAGCGCACGCTAGACGTCGTGTATGCCGACAGCATCACCGCACCCGGCTATCGGCTACTAGATCATCCAAAGCTGCCGCGTCTGGTTGATGACTATCACCGGACCTTTGCGAAATTGCGCACGATGCCCTGCGACGTGCTGATCACGCCGCATCCGGATGCCTCCGATTTGTTCGCACGTGTCGAGCAAGAGGTGCGGAAGGATGCTCAGTCAAAGCAAGGCGCGCGGCTGATCAACAACAAAATGATCGAGACCAAATTGATCGACAGCAAAGCTTGTACGCGTTACGCCGATCGCGCCGACCAGGCACTTGACGAACAGATCATGCAACAGCGCGCCGGCCTTCAAGACACCGCGGCGCTCTGACGCGCAATGAACGCAGGCCGCTCTGAGGCCGCCTGCGCCGTTCCTGGGTTGCGCAGCTCAGGCGGCCTGCAGCTGTTGTTCCGCCAAGCGGTGCATGATCGCGCTGGCATGCTGCATGCGCGGATAATGTTTCTTCATCAGGCCTCGGACGACGTCTTCGGGATGCGAGCGAAACACCGACTCGATCAGACGCAGGGTGGCGTTTTCACGCGGGATCAAGGCGTGTGCCTGACTCGCGGGATGGGCCGGATCGAATTGCCGGCGCAGGGCTTCGTAGCGGTGTTGCGGCGGCGCCGCAGTAGCATCGAGAGGCACGTCGGCCAGCCCGGACGGTTTGATCATGCCGACTGCTCGCAGGTCGGTCAGCAAGCTGTTACGGGCTTCCGCAACGACTTCGAAGACATGCCGCATCTCGACATCCTCGGTGTAGACCAACGCGTGGCGGTAATACGCACGCCCATCGCGCAATAGCGCCACCAGCCAATCCAGGGAATCCTGCGGTATCAGTGTCATGGCGATCTCCTTATCGTGGCGGCGCGACGTTCTTTAGTCATATAGATTCAAGTTGCATGCCAACGGGAGAGTTACGCCGAGGCGGATGCGCATCAGTCACTTGCCACGCATCGACAGGGATCAACGCTGGGCATATTGAGAACAGCCGGCCTATCCGACGTGCATTCTGCAACCTGTGCGGATACGGCTGCGGGATACTACGTGTCTCACCCTTCTTGCCACCTCGCCGTGACCTTTCATCCCGATCCCGCCGTCCTCGCGCCGCAGCCGCTCGGTCAGGCCCGCGCCCTGCCCGCGCCGTTCTACACCGAGCCCTCGAGCCTGACGCACGAGACCCGCGTGATCTTCGCGCGCCATTGGCAACTGCTCGCACACGCCTCGCAATTGAGCGCGAGCGGCGACCATATCGTCAGCGAGATCGCCGGCGTGCCGGTGCTGGTCGTGCGCGGTGAGGATGGAAAACTACGCGCGATGCACAACATTTGCCGCCATCGCGCCGGACCGTTGGCTCTTTGCGATGGACGTGGTGCGCGCGCGTTGCGTTGCCGCTATCACGGCTGGACCTACACGCTGGAGGGCCAGCTGCGTAGCGCGCCGGAGATGGGCGACGCACAGGATTTCGACACGGCCGCGATCCGCCTGCACCCGATACGGGTCGACACATGGCGCGGACTGGTGTTCGCCGCGCTCGATCCGCAGATAGAACTCGCGGAACTGCTTCTCGGGATGGATCAGCGCCTGGGAGAACGCGATTTTTCCTCTTACGTATTTGATCGCCGCGTCAGCTACGAAGTGGCCTGCAACTGGAAGGTCTACATCGACAACTATCTGGAGGGCTACCATGTCCCTCACATCCATCCGGAACTCAACAAGCTGCTCGACTATCGCAGCTATGTCACCGAAGCCAGGCACTGGCATTCATTGCAATTCAGCCCCATGCAGGGCAGTGAAGAAAACGCAGGGAATTTCTACGGCGACGGTGAGGCGCTGTACTACTACCTGTGGCCGAACATCATGCTCAACATCCTGCCCAATCGCTTGCAGACCAATCGCGTCGTACCGCTGGGCATCGACCGCTGCCGCGTCGAGTTCGACTATCTCTATCCCGCAGACGGCGCGCCCGATGACGAAGTCCGTCGCACCGAAGACCGGCGCTTCAGCGAGGAAGTGCAGCACCAGGACGGCGATATCTGCCTAGCAGTGCAGAAGCGCCTGGCGTCGGGAGTGTACGAACCGGGTCGGCTGAATCCGAAGCGCGAGAACGCGGTGCATCACTTCCACGAGTTGATGCGACGAGTGTGGCGCGAGAGCTGAGCGCGCGCCGGACCGCGGTGATCGCGCGGCAGGTCGAAATCGTTGCAGCGACCGCTACACGCATACTGGATGCAATCAATAAAAATACGAAAAGCCTAGCCGTCACCCCGGCGAAAGCCGGGGCCCAGTTGTCCGCAACGCGACGAGAGAACTGGGTCCCGGCTTTCGCCTGGATGACGAGGTAAACCAACTTCTGATGAGAATTGCGTAATGACGTCCAACCGCATCCGGGTAAAAGGCATCGATTTGCTGCGCGGTCTGGTGATCGTGCTCATGGCGATCGATCACACCCGCGATTTCTGGTCGCCCACGCCGTTTCCGCCCGAGGATTTGTCGCAAGCCAGTCCGGCGTTGTTCCTAACTCGCTGGATCACGCACTTCTGCGCACCGACCTTCGTCTTTCTGGCGGGTGTCAGCGCCTGGCTGTATCGCGAAAGCAACGACGCGTCGAATCGCGACCTCGGCCGTTTCCTCGCCACGCGCGGACTCTGGTTCATCCTGCTGGAACTGGTGATCGTCAATCCGAGCTGGGATGCAAACTTCGTTTCGTTCTTCTTCCTGCAGGTGATCTGGGCGATCGGTGCATCGATGCTGATGCTGGCGCTGCTGGTGCAAGGCCCGCGCTGGTTGCCGCTGGCATTTGGCCTGGTCGTAGTTCTCGGCCACAACACGCTCGATCCACTGCTGCCGGCGTCCTTCGGCACCGCCGCGCCATTGTGGACCGTGCTGCACGAGGGAGGTTTTCTGACGCAGCACTTTGGTGGCCTGCTGGTGGCCTACCCGATCCTGCCCTGGATGGGTGTGATGGCGCTGGGCTTTGGCGTCGCGCCCTGGCTTGTAGGCGCGCAGCGCAACGAGCGCCGCATCTTGGTCGCGGGCCTGGCCATGATCGCTGCGTTCTTCGTGCTGCGCCTGACCAATCTCTACGGCAATGCGGGTGTCTGGGTGGCCGACCCGCGCGGCCCGCTGTGGTCGCTGTTCGCGGCGCTCAACGTGGAGAAATATCCGCCCTCGTTGCTGTACCTGCTGATGACGCTGGGCCCGGCGTTGATCCTGCTGGTGGCGTTCGAGCATCTGCGCGGCGCGTGGCTGAAGCCGCTGGCGGTGTTCGGTCGCGTGCCGATGTTCTTCTACTTGCTTCACACGCCGCTGATCATGCTGACGGCGGTGTTGTGGGGAACGCTGACGTATGGACAAATGGTGAATGGCTTCGCCGGGTCCGAAGGCATTCCCGCCGACTATTCGCCGAGCCTGCTGCGGGTGTATCTGGTGTGGGCACTCCTGCTGCTGACGCTGTATCCCCTATGCCGCTGGTACGACGGCTACAAGCGCGCGCATCCGGAGAAGGGCTGGTTGAAATACCTTTGAGGTCCGTCATTCCCGCGACGGCGAGCGATGTTGTCCGTTCTCCGTCCGGGAGAAGGTGGCGCGAGGCGCCGGATTAGGGTTCGGCGGAATGGTGAATTCCGATGCAGAGCACTCGTCCCAGAAGTGCGTTGCGATCTAAGGCACCGCCGCTCCGCCGTACCCTCACCCCAACCCTCTCCAGAAAAAGAGGGGCTCACAAGCGGAGGTTCGACGCTAATCAGGAGGCTGCATCAACGCGTCACCAACTCACCGACGGGGACGCGATGCGGATCGCGGAAGAAGAGCGACCGCCACTGCCCGCTACGCTCGAACGGCCGCCATTCGCCTTCGGCTTGCGCGAGCCGGTCGGCGATCGCCCACAGCACTGCCGCGTTCGCGCCGAGCCCGAGATGGCTGGCCGTGACCTCGATGCTCTCGCGCTGCGGTCCCGGCGGCGCCACGCTCATGCGCCAGTTCACCACGCCGTCGCTCTTGCTCAGGATCGCGGTCAAAGGTGCCTGCAGGGACTTGCCGCCGATACGCGCCAGGTGCGGATCATTGGCACGATAGCCGCTGACCATCTCGAAGATGCGCCAGGCGTTGGTGGCATGCGCCTGCGCCTGCAACGGGGAACCCAAGGTGATCACCTGTCGCACGCGCTTGGGCATGCGCGCAGCCAGGGCACAGGCCAGCGCGCCGCCCAGCGACCAGCCGATCAGGCTGACCTTGCGGCCGTGTTCTTCGTGCAGGTCGCGCACACGCCGCACCAGGCCACGCACGATCTCATGGCGCGGGCCGAAGTTGAGCCCGAGTTCCCAGGGATAGGCGGCATAGCCACGCGTCTGGAGAAACCTGCGTAGCGGCCAGGTGCTGAAATCCCCCGCGATCATGCCGGGCAACACCAGCACCGGATGGCCGTCGCCCTTCGGCGCGTTCTGCAAATAACGCCAAGCCAGCGCCAGCGAACTCCACTCGAACCAGGCGCGCCCTTCGAGCGCGAGCAGCAGCGCCGACGGCGGGCGCAGCGCAGTGTTTTTTACGGAGCGTACGCGTCGGCTCATGCGGGGAGTTTTTCCAGCAGTTCGTCAAGTGCGTGATGCAGACCGCGCGCCAGCGACTCAGGGCGCGGCAAAGCCTCGCGGCACGCCGTGATCCCGAATTCCAGCTGACCGGCGTAACTCTGCACCGTGATATTGAGCCCCAGCCCATGCGTGACGATGGAGACCGGAAAATACTGCGCCACGCGGGCACCCGCGAGATACAACGGCACCGGCGGGCCGGGTACGTTGGAAATCGCGACGTTGGCCAACGGCGGCAATCGCTCGGCAATACGCGCGCGCGCCCACCAGCGTGAGAGCCCGCTGGCCCAGCGCGGCGCGATGAAGCCGGGGAAATCGGTCGGAATCAGACCGCGCACCGAATTGACTTTCTGCTTGATGCTCGCCGTGGCAGCGGCCACTGCGCGCAGGCGCTCGAGTGGATCGTCCAGATCCGTTGGCAATGGGCATTGCACCATCGAGACCTGGTTATTCAGTTCGGTGTCGCCGGCGGCACGCAGCGACACCGGCATCGCCGCGATCAGCGGTTTGGCCGGAAGCGCCTTGCGTTGTCGC
>JBKJTK010000142.1:0-5693 GCA_046590875.1 Chiayiivirga sp. | reverse complement strand
TTCGGCGTTGGAACGAGCCCGTTTCGATGCCACCAACGCGATCATCGAGCGCGCCTTCGGGCGGGTCGGGTCAATCCTCGAACTGGGCTGCGGAGAGGGCCACCAGACCCAGCATTTCGCGAAATTGAGTGATCAGCAGTACGGGCTCGACGTCAGCGCGCGAGCGATCGATCGGGCCCGCCTGCGGCTGCCGTCGGCGCAGTTCGCCGCAGCCGACATCTTTTCGCAGCCCTGGGGCTCGGAAGCATTGGGAGATTCGCGCCACCGCTTCGATCTGGTAACCGCCTGCGAAGTGCTCTATTACGTCGCCGATCCGGCGAAGACCATCGAGCGCATGCGCCACCTTGGACGCAATGGGCTAGTGACGTTTTTCGCGCCGGCGGTGGTGCGTACCGGTCCGCCGCTGGAAAGTATCCCGGGCCTGCAGCGCGACTGGATCTATCACGATCGCACCGCATGGCTGGTAGCGTGGTGGCGGAATGACTGACCTCGATCCGGTCCTGGCCGGCCTGGGCATCGTCTACTTCGGCAACGACTGGCACGCGGAGAACCGCACCAGCAGCCACCACGTGGCGACGCGACTGGCGCAGCGCATGCCGCTGCTGTACGTGGACTCGCCGGGCATGCGCGCGCCCTCTGCGTCGGGACGGGATTTCAAACGCGCATTGCGCAAACTAGCGGCGACCTTGCGCGCACCGGTACGCGTGTCAGAACACTTGTGGCACTGCACCGTGCCGCAACTGCCGTTTCGCCGCCTGCCCGGCGTGGATGCCTTCAATCGCGTGTTCAGCCGCTGGGCGGTGAAGCGCGCATTGCGACACGCGCGTATCGGCGCGTGCATCTCGTGGTTTGTCGTGCCGCATCCGGGCTTCCTGGCGAAGCGGCTGGGCGAACGACTTTGCGTGTACTACTGCATCGACGATTACGCCGCGCATCCGGGCGTTGACGCAGAACTCATTGCACAGCGCGATCTGGAACTTTCGCAGCGCGCCGACTTGATGTTCGTCGCGCCGCCCGCCTTGCTGGACTCCAAGCGCGCGATCAATCCCGACACGCACTTTGCGACCCATGGCGTTGACGTCGAGTTGTTCGCGCTCGCGGCCGACCCTGCCACCGAGTTGCCAGCCGGAGCGCGCGATTTGCCGCATCCGGTGATCGGCTACTTCGGCTCGCTCCACGAATGGATCGACATCGAGCTGATCGCGTGGCTGGCGACGCAACGACCGGGGTGGACCTTCCTGCTCGTGGGTCATGCCGCTGCCGACGTCAGCACGCTGCGCGCCTTGCCCAATGTGCGCCTGGTCGGTACCCAGCCCTATGCCAGCTTGCCGCACTGGGCCAAGGCCTTCGACGCGGCGATCATTCCTTACCGCTTGAATCGGCAGGTCGCAAACGCGAATCCGCTCAAGCTGCGCGAGTACCTGGCGACGGGCAAGCCGGTGGTCAGCGTGCGCAATGCCGAGATCGAGAAGTTTGCGCGCTGGGTGCGCATTGCGGACGACCGCGATGGCTTCCTTGCTGCGCTGGACGCGGCGCTGCGTGAAGACAACCCTGCCGCCGCGAGCGAACGCCGCGCGGTGGTCGCCGACCAGACCTGGGACCATCGCGTCGCCAACGTGCTCGACACGGTGGCGCAGGCGCTCGCGCGCACGTCAACCATTTCCTCTTGAGTTCCGGATTTCCCATGAATGCATCCCCCTCTCCGCGGCTGCGTGTCGCGATCGTCGGCGCGGGCTACGTCGCCACGCATCATCTGGCTGCGCTGAAGCGCCTGGATTTTGTCGACGTGATCGGCATCTGCGACAGCAATCTCGCGGCCGCACAGGCACTCGCGGAGCGCTTCAATGTACCCGCTGCCGTCGCTTGTCTCGCCGACTTGAAGCAAGCGTCGCCGAACGCAGTTTATGTGCTCACGCCACCGTCCTCGCATCCGGCCATCGCGATCGAGGCGATGCAGATGGGGTGCTCGGTTCTGGTGGAAAAACCGATGGCGGATTCCGTCGCCGAGTGCGAACAGATGCTCGCGGTCAGCCGCGAGACCCGCACGCTTCTGGGAGTGAACCACTCCGACCTGCTCGACCCAATGGTGATGCGCGCACTGGACGCGGTGCGGCGCGGGCGCATTGGCGATGTGCTTTCGGTGGATGTGGTGCGCAACTCCGAATACCCCGCCTACGCCGGTGGCCCCCTGCCGTCGACCGTCACCCAGGGCTCCTATCCCTTTCGCGATCTCGGCGTGCACGGGCTTTACACCATCGAAGCCTTCCTGGGCGAGGTCACCGAACTGCAGGTGGGATTCCAGTCGCGCGGCCAGGACCCCAACCTGCGCTTCGACGAATGGCAGGCCTTGGCGCAGACCCCGCGCGGCGTCGGTCGCCTGCTGCTGTCGTGGAACGCGCGCCCGATGGAGAACCGGTTGTTCGTGCGTGGCACGCGCGGCCTCATCGAGGTCGATCGCTTTCTCCAGATCTGCCGCATCCATCGCGTGTTGCCCGGCCCGAAGTTCATCGGCATCGTCGCGAACTCCTTTTTCAGCGCCGTGCAGGATACGTTCCGAATTCCCTGGAACGTGCTGCGTTTCGCGACCAAAATGCTCAAACCGTCCCCGGGAATCCAGCGCGGCGCTGAGGATTTCGCGCGTGCGGCTCGCGACGGCGCCCGAGCGCCGTTTAGCGCCGAGGATGCGCTGCGAATCGCGCGCTTGCTCGAACCCGTCTGCCTCGCTCCGGATCAACAACGCCGCGAGGAACTGGCCGCGCGCTACGCACCGCTTGAAGCCGCAGACGCGCTTGTGACGGGTGCTGCGGGCTTTCTTGGTCGCGCGGTCGTGGCCGCACTGCGCGCGCGCAATCAGCGCGTGCGGGTGCTGGTACGTCGCGCGGTTCCAGCGTTTGCCAGCGACCCGGGCATCCAGATGGTGATTGGCGATCTGGGCGATCCTGCGATGGTGTCTCACGCCGTCGCGGGCGCCGCCGTGGTCTATCACGTCGGCGCCGCGATGCGCGGCAGTGCGCGCGACTTCGAGGCCGGCACGCTCTGGGGCACGCGCAATATTCTCGAGGCCTGCCGACAGCACGGCAGCCGGCGGCTGGTGTATGTCAGTTCACTGAGCGTGCTTGATCACGCCGGACGCGAGCCTGATGCCGTGCTGACCGAGAACGCGCCGTATGAGCCGCAGCCGCAACTACGCGGCGCCTACACCCAGACCAAGCTCAATGCCGAACTCATGGTGCGCGCGGCGATACGCGAGCACGCCCTGCCCGCTGTCATCCTGCGCCCCGGGCAGATCTTCGGGCGCGGCGCCGAACGCGTCACGCCGAACGGGACCCTGGCCCTGGCGGGCCGCTGGATTGCCGTGGGCGAAGGCGAGCAGACCATTCCGCTGGTTTATCTCGACGACGTGGTCGACGCGCTGCTGCTGGCGGCCGAAGCGCCCCAGGCGATCGGACAGATCTACAACGTGGTCGACCCGCAGCGGGTCACGCAGCAGGATTACCTTGCACGTGTCCAGCGCAAGCTCGGCACCGAGCTGCGCCTGATGCGGGTGCCGGTCAAGGTATTCATGGCACTGGGATTCGGCGTGGAAACGCTAGGCAAGCTGCTACGACGCGAGGTGCCGCTAACTCGCTACCGGGTCCGCTCGTTGCGCCCGCTAGCCAATTTCGACACCACCGCCGCACGCGATGGCCTCGGCTGGATCCCGCGCGTCGGAGTAGAACGCGGACTGGATTTGACCTTCGGATCGCCCTGACGCGAACCGCGGCCTCAGGCGGGAACGACGGATGCTCGCTCCCGCCAGCGAGCGCGGATCCAGCGCATTGCCGGACGCTCGACCAAAAATGTGAGTGCAGCCGCCAGCGCCAGCACCATCAGCAACACGACGACGATCGCCACAATGCTGCTGACCCCTCGATGCTCCAGCCAATGGATCAATGCGAAGCCGATGACCTGGTGCAGCAGATAGAGCGAGTACGAGATCGTCCCGAGAAAGACGAACGGCGCGCGCGCCAGCCAACGCAGCGCGCCGAACACGAATAATCCGAACACGAGGCAGCACACGCAGGCCACGAGCAGGAACACGGGCTGATAGGCGAACCCGATCGTCGCCAGTGAGGCGGCGATGAAGCACAAATTCAACACGCGCTCGGACGGACGGGTCCAGAGCCGGTAGAACAGTATCCCTAGCGCGAAGAACGGGATATGCCGCAGGATCAACAGTTCGCGCGCGGTGTATGAGAAATGCATGTGGTGGTGTTCGGCCTCGCCGTACACCACCGTCAGTACCAGCCACAGCGCGATGATCCAGTGCACGCGTTGAAGCTGACCCAGCAGAAACCAGAACAGCATCTGCGCGTAAAAGAAAAGTTCTACCTCCAGCGTCCAGTACGATCCGTCCAGGTGTTCCGCACCCAGAATCTGTTGCAGCATGGTGAAATTGAGCAGCAGATCGCGCAGCGGCAGTTGCTGCGCCGGAAGGCCGATGCTGTAGACCACGGCCGCGGTAATCAGGATCGCCGCCCAGTACGTGGGAAACAGGCGCGAGAAGCGCGACACCACGAAGTCCATCGCACCGCGGGTGCGCTCCAGCGTCATGAAGATCACGAAGCCGCTGATCAGAAAGAACAGATGCACACCGTAGTTGCCGGCCGGAAAACCCAGCGCCAGCGGTTGCACGTGACCGACCTGTTGCGCGTAGTGCGTGGTGTAGTGGTAAGCCACCACCGCGAGCGCGGCCAGGCCACGCAGCGCATCCAGCTCGACCACGCGCGCCACGCGTGGAGGCGACACGCTTGCAGACGATATAAGTGCTTCCGACAACGCGCATCCCCCCGGAGTGCGACATACGATACACGAGCGACGCCGCCACGCGAGGCGGTGGACGCGCCGAGCCGCTTGCCCCGCGTTTGCCGCTACAATCCGCGCCTTTCCAATGACGCTGGCAAGCGATGCGGATACTGATTGTCACTTCGCAGTTTCCGATCGCCGGCGAACCTCATCGTGGCCGGCCGATTTTGCAGACCGTGCGCGAACTCGCGCGCCTGGCGCAGGTCCGGGTGATCAGCCCGATCGCGACCTACCCGCGCTGGGCGCAGCCGACGAGTTATCTGTTCCGGGCTGCTGCCGAGCACACGGTGGAAGGATGCGACACCCGCTACGTGCGCTATCCGGCGCTGCCCGGGGTGTCGCGTCCGTTCAACGGCTGGCTCTGCGGCCGCGCCCTGCACCGACCGCTGGCGGACTTCGCTCCGGACGTGGTGCTGTCGTACTGGCTGTATCCCGACGCCTACGGCGCCATGCGCGCCGCAGCTCGCGCGGGGTTGCCGTTGGTGGTCGGCGCGCGCGGATCGGACCTGCGCGTGCGCGATGCGCTCAGCCGCCGCCTCACCCGGCCGGTGCTGCACGCGGCTAATCGCGTGCTCGTGGTCAGCGAAGATCTGGGTCGGGTCGCGGTGCGCGACTATGGCGCCGATCCGGCGCACATCCGCGTGATACCCAATGGCTGCGATGCTTCGATCTTCCATCCTGGCGACCGCGACGTCGCAAGGCAGGCGCTTGGCCTGCCGGCCGATACCGAACTAGTCGTGTACGTGGGTCGTCTGGTGGCGGAAAAAGGATTGCGCGAACTCTGCGAGGCGACCCAGGCGTTGGCCGCGACGCGACCGCGCCTGCGGGTGGTGCTGATCGGCGAAGGC
>JBKJTK010000521.1:0-7147 GCA_046590875.1 Chiayiivirga sp. | reverse complement strand
GCCGATGCGGGCCTCGTTCATCATCTGGAACATCAAGCGCATGCCTTCGTGCGGCGCGCCCAACAGTTCACCGATGCACTCCTCGTCCTGGCCGAAACCGAGCAGGCAGTTGACCGACCCGCGATAGCCCATCTTGTGGTTGAGCCCGATCAGGTTCACGCCGTTGCGCGCGCCCACCGTGCCGTCGTCGTGCACGCGATTACGCGGCACGATGAATAGCGAGATGCCCTTGGTGCCGGCCGGGCCGCCCGGGATGCGGGCCAGCAGCAGATGCACGATGGTGTCGGCCAGTTCGTGTTCGCCGGCGGAGATCCACATCTTGCTGCCGCGGATCGCGTAGCGGCCGTCCTCACGCAATACCGAAGTGCTGCGGATATCGGCCAGACTCGATCCCGCATGCGGCTCAGACAGGCACATGGTGCCGAACCAGCGACCGGCGACCATGTTCGGCAGATAGCGCGTCTGCTGTTCCGAGGTGCCGAAGGCGCGAATCAGGTTCGATGCGGATTTGGTCAGGAACGGGTAAGCGCCGGTGCAGATGTTGGCGGCCGAGAACACCGCGCCGGTCGCGGTGCGCAACGATTGCGGCAGTTGCAGGCCGCCTTCGTCCAGCGTGGCTTCGTCGCCGAAGAAGCCGGCATCGCGATAATGCGCGAGGGCGGCGCCGATGTCCGGGATCAAGCGCACGCGGCCGTCCTCGACAGAGGGCGGATTCGCATCCGATTTTGCTGCGTGCGGCGCGAACTGCTGCGCCGCGAGCTGCTGCGCCGCATCGAGCATCGCGTTCAGCGCGTCACGATCCAGGTGCGCATAGCGTTCGCGGGTGCAAAGTGCGGCGGTGTCCAGCCAGTCGAACAACAGGAAATCGAGATCGGCGCGTGGCAGGTGCATGGGAAGCCTTGTGGTTGAAGCGCGGAGCCAAGCATCGGGCCGACGGCGATCGTCCGCACGCGTGCGAGGCTTGAAAGTGTGAACTGCTTCACATCCTGACACGGCGCGCACGCCGTTCGTCGGATTCGTCATCCGTCGACGCGGGCGATAGTGGCGCCGGGCCGCGCAGGAATGAATAGTGCGCGTGGGGGACAGGGGAGTCGCAATGCCGTTGACATTGATGCTGGAGACCTCGGCGGCCGACACCGGCCCAGCCGAGTTGTCGGTGCGCCTGGACGGGCCCGAACGCGAGCTCGACGAAGTCGAGTTCGTCACCTACTTTCTGCAGAGCCTGACACCGCATCCGCTGCGCAACGTGCGCGAACGCAGCAATGGCTTCCGCCTCGGCGCGATCGAACGCCATGTGCTGGGCGTGCAGGCGCGCGTGCATCGGCGCGACGGCAGCGAGGAGCTGCTGGAGCACTGATCCGGGTCGGGTGACGCGGCGCGTCTTGCCGCCTATGCTCTCGGCTTGTTCCCTCGGGTGCCCACAACCGTGAGTTTCCTCGGCTTCTCCCGGCACCGCGTACCCGCGCCATGAGTTGGACCCGTCGCTGGCATCGCATCGGCAGCGCCCTGGTGTTGATTGCCGCGGGCGCGCACCTGACCGGGCACTACCGCAGCTTCATCGCCGTGGACGAATCCGCGCCGGCGCGGCGTGCAGCGATCGAGGCGATGCGGGCCTACGTCGTCTATCCGCCGCTCGATATCAGCTTGTGGACCGTGCTCGGCGGCTTCAGCCTCGGCTACGCCGCGATGCTGATGCTGTTCGGCACCACGCACTGGATCCTCGCACGCGAGGCCGAGCCACGGGCCCTGCGTCGGCATGCCTTGCGCAATGCGCTGCTGTTCGCGCTGGCGACGCTCGCGCTATGTGTGCTGCATCCGGTGCCGCAAGCCGTCTTCGTGTTCGCCGCGGCAAGCGTGTTGTTCGCGCTCGCGGCATGGCCGCGAACGCTTGACGCGTAGGCGCCACGGCCAGCAATTCTCGCCACCCGCAACGCACCACCTAAAGCAGATGGCGCCAATTCAAGCGTCGTCATCCCCGGGAAAGCGGGGACCCAGTGACTTGCGCCGTACCTGAAATTCAACGAGGCACCGGGTTCCCGCTTTCGCGGGAATGACGAGATCGGGAGGGTTGGCGCTAAATTGGCGCCATTCACCTACAGCACGCCACCGAACATGGGCCGCATGAACGACTCCTGCAACATTGCCGCCGCCTTGCCGCGCATGGCGGCAGAACGCCCCAACGCGATCGCGATCCGCTGTCCCAGCGGCACGCGGACCGATGGCAGTGTGGAGTACGGCATCGCGTTGAGTTATCGCGAACTCGATCAGCGCAGCGACCGCATCGCGGCGGCGCTGGCGAGCGCGGGCATCGGCCGCGGCACCCGCACCGCGTTGATGGTGCGTCCCTCGCCGGAACTGTTCCTGCTGATGTTTGCGCTGTTCAAGGCCGGCGCGGTGCCGGTGTTGATCGATCCGGGCATCGATCGGCACGCATTGAAGGCCTGCCTGGACGAAGCCGCGCCTGAAGCCTTCGTCGGCATTCCGCTCGCGCACGCCGCGCGGACGCTGCTGGGCTGGGCCCGTCGCAGCGTTCGCATGAACGTCACCGTCGGGCGCCGCTGGTTCTGGGGCGGAGATACATTGAATGCCTTGCTCGATCGCAGCGGCGATGCGAGCTTCACGATGGCCGACACCCAGGCCGACGAGGTGGCGGCGATCCTGTTCACCTCGGGCTCCACCGGCATCCCCAAGGGCGTGGTCTACCGGCATCGTCATTTTCTGGCGCAGGTCGAGATGCTGCGTTCCGCCTTCGGCATCGAAGCCGGCGAGGTGAACCTGCCGACGTTTCCCCCGTTCGCCTTGTTCGATCCCGCGCTCGGAGTGACCAGTGTGATTCCCGACATGGATCCCACGCGTCCAGCGCAGGCTGACCCGCGCAAACTGATCGACGCGATCGAGCGTTTCGGCGTGAGCCAGATGTTCGGTTCGCCAGCGTTGCTGGAGACCTTGAGCCGCTACGGCGAGGCGCAGGGGACGAAGCTCGGCACGCTGCGGCGAGTGCTGTCGGCCGGCGCACCGGTGCCACCGCAGGTGGTGGAACGGATGCAGGCGATGCTGCCCGCCGACGCGCAGATATGGACGCCGTACGGCGCTACTGAATGCTTGCCGGTGGCGGTCATCGAAGGGCGCGAGTTGCGCGCCACCCGCGCCGCGACCGAGACCGGCGCGGGGACCTGTGTCGGACGCCCGGTCGCGCCGAATGACGTCCGGATTATCGCGATCGATGACGCGGCGATTGCGCAATGGATCGACGCGCGACTCGCCGCTACTGGAGCGGTCGGCGAGATCACGGTCGCCGGCCCGAGCACGACCGACGAATACTTCAACCGCCCGCAGGCCACCACGCTGGCCAAGATCCTCGAGCGTCTGCCGGATGGGAGTCAACGCATCGTGCATCGGATGGGTGATCTGGGGTACTTCGATGCCGAGGGCCGGCTCTGGTTCTGCGGCCGCAAGACCCAGCGGGTGGAATGCCGCAACGGGCCGCTCTATACCGAGCAAGTCGAGCCGGTGTTCAACATTCATCCCGAGGTCAAGCGCACGGCGCTTGTGGGCGTCGGCGAACGTGGCGCGCAAACCCCGGTGCTGTGCGTCGAACTCGAAGCCAGCGTGCCGGAGTGCGCGCGCGAACGGATCGAAGCCGAACTGCTAAACCTCGGCGCCCGTTTCCCGCACACGGCACGCGTGCAACGCATGCACTTCCACCCGCGCTTTCCGGTCGACATCCGGCACAATGCCAAGATCGGGCGCGAGAAGCTCGCGGCGTGGGCGGCGCAGCGGATGGGGAAGCGGGGCGCATGAAACTGCTGGTTACTGGCGGGGGAGGCTTCCTCGGACAAGGGCTGTGCAAGCGTCTGGTCGAGCGCGGGCACGAGGTCGTGAGCTACAACCGCGGCCTGTACACCCCGCTGGCGGCGCTTGGCGTGCGTCAGGTGCAGGGCGACTTGGGCAACTTCGATTCGCTTGCCGATGCCTGCAGCGGGATCGACGCGGTGTTCCATGTCGGCGCCAAGGCCGGCGCCTGGGGCAGTTTTGCGGAATACTTCGACGCCAACGTACGCGGCACCAACCACGTGCTGGCCGGCTGTCGCATGCATGATGTGCGCACCCTGGTCTACACCTCCACACCCAGCGTTACACACAGGTCTACGCAGCCGGTGGTCGGTGGCAACGAAAAGAACGCGCCGCTCGCAGATGGCTTCAAGGCCTGGTATCCGGCCACCAAACGTGTCGCGGAGGAACATGTGCTGGCGGCGAACTCCGCGGAGCTGGCGACCGTGGCGCTGCGACCGCGCCTGATCTGGGGGCCCGGGGACAACCAGTTGCTGCCGCGTCTGGTCGATCGCGCGACCAAGGGCCGCTTGCGCTTCGTCGGCGAAGGCCTGAACAAGATCGACACCACTTTCATCGACAACGCGGTGCAGGCGCATCTGGATGCCTTCGACGCGCTGCACGGCAAGGCGGACGCGCGCTGCGCCGGCAAGGCCTACTTCATTTCCAACGGCGAGCCGAAAGCGGTGCGCGAGATCATCAACTCGCTGCTGCGCGCCGCCGGCGCACCGATGGTGGACAAGGTTATTCCCTTCCGCGCGGCCTATGCGTTGGGCGCCACGCTGGAAATCGTCTACTCGACCTTGCGACTGCAGGGCGAACCAATGATGACGCGCTTCCTCGCCGAACAGCTTTCAACCACGCACTTCTACGACATCAGCGCCGCGCGACGCGACTTCGGCTACCAGCCCAAGGTCAGCATGATCGAGGGCATGAAGTTGTTGTCGGAATGGTGGCAATCTCAGCCGCGCCATTAATCATTGGCGTTGCATCGCATCCGCCACAGCACGAACCAGATCGCGGCCAGTCCGGCCCAGCACAGGAACTCGAATAATCCCGCGATGCGGGTGTCGGATTCCAGCGCGCCCCAGCGCGAGAAAATGTTGAACCAGTCGTGCTCGCCGCCGCCGACCAGCGGCAGTTGCTGCGCGCGTGCGTCGGCCATGTAGTGCGCGGTGTAGCGGAAGTTCTCGCAGAACCAGGCCGCGCACGCCGCGGCGGAGAGCGTCTGGCCGCGGCGCGCGAAGTGGATCGCGGTGACGGCGGGAAACACGAACTGCATCAGGGTGCCGCCGTACAGGCTCATCGTGTCGCCCAGGAGGCGAAACAGCAGATGCCCGGACTCGTGGAAGGCAAGGTTGACGTGGTCGAGCAGGGGCACGAAGTCGAAACTCGCCACCACGATCGCGAACAGCACCAGCCCCGCCGTGAAGCCCAGGAACATCGTCTGCGAAGGCGCCTCGAACGGTTCCCCGCTGTTCCACCAATCGCTCAGCCATTCGCGCGGATCCATGCGGCAGCGTCTCTGATGACGCGGTGGCCGCGTCGGCCGCGGATACACTACCTGCTAAGCGACCTGAGTTTGAAACGAGTCCCGCAACCATGACCGAAACCCCGGCACGCCATCCGCTCCGCGCCGCCCTCGGGCGCGCGCTGGAAATTGCGCTCAACCGCGCCGTCGCGCTCGACCCGGAGGCGCGCGACGCGCTCGTCGCGCTGGAAGGACGCGAGCTTGCGCTGGCGTTGCAGGCGCCCCCGCTGGCCTTGCGGGTGAAGGTTGCGCAGGGTCGATTGACGGTGGGACCGGATCACGCGGTTCGCGAGGCCGATCTCAGCGTGAAAACCACGCTCGGCGCGATGCTGGCGCAACTGCTGCCCGGACGCGAAGCCGGGGCGCTGCCGGTGGGTCAGGTGCGAATCAGCGGCGATGCCGAACTGGCGCGGCGGGTACAGCAACTGATGCAGCGCTACGACCCGGACATCGAGGAAGCCTTCACCCGCGTGTTCGGGGATGTCGCCGGGGTGCAGATTTCAAGGGCGCTCAAGCGCGGATTTGACTGGTCGCGCGCTACCGTCGTCGCACTGGCGCGCGACACGGCAGACTACTTGGGGGAGGAGAGCCGCGACGTGGTGCCGAAAGCAGAACTCGATGCCTTCCTCGACGAGGTGGACGAGTTGCGCGATGCGGTGGAGCGGCTGGAACGAAAAATCGCTCGCGTGCGGGGGCCGGGGGCCGAGGTTCGGGGGAAAGGCACCTGAAGTCCCGACTCCCGCACGCGTGCGAAGGGGTTGAGGTGACGCCGTTCGGCGTCACCCGTGGATATTAATTGTCGTGCGTTTCGGCCATCTGCTTGGCCGAGTCGAGCCTCATCGCGGCGTCGGCCTTGGCCGACTCATACATCGCCTCGGCCGCCTTCTGGCAGGCGTCCCGCGGCTCGCCAGTGAGCGCGTCACACTTTTCTTCTTCGACCTTGCGCGTGGCCTCGGCCTGGGCAACCTCGACGTCGTAGGCAGCGGCGGCCGTGTTGCGCATCGCCTCAGCTTGCTCGTCGTGGATCTCGGCCGAGCCTTCGTTCATCGCGTCTGCGACTTCGGCGTTGGCATCGGTCGCTGTATCGGCCGCATCACGCTGCGCTTCGGAAACTTCCTTGGCGCCTTCCTGACGCGCTTCGCGTACGTCTTCACGAGTTTCGGTGGGGGTTTCGGCGCGGTCACAGGCGCTCAGCGCGAGTGCCAAGACAATTGCGGCGGTGAGGGCGGGAATGCGCATTTTGTTCTCCGTGATGGGGCTGACGTGTTGCAGCGGGTTATTGATCGAGGCGCCTTGAATGCTGCGCTCGATAGTGACTACAGCAATCGCCGTGCCAGCCTTTGTAAAAAAGAATTATCGTTTTTAAACAATGACCTGTCAGCGATTCGAGCCGGGCCCACGGCATGCAATTTGCAGAACAGGCGGATGTAAACCGGGCACTGCGCACGGTGCGGCGGGTTCCTGCAATGGCAGGCTGAGGGTGAAGCGGCTGCCGTGGCCCGGAGACGAATCGAGCCGGATGCTGCCGTCGTGCTGCTGCACGATCTCGCGGCACATCGCCAAACCCAGCCCGACGCCACCCACGCGGCGTCCGATCTGAACGAAGGGCTCGAACACGCGCGCGCGGTCCGCATATGCGATGCCCTCGCCGCTGTCGCTGACCCACAATTCCGCCCGGCCTTCGGCGCGTCGCGCGCCCAAGGTGAGCCGCCCGCCCGACGGGGTATGCCGGATCGCGTTGCCGAGCAGGTTGTCGAACACCCGATCCATCGCATCCTCATCCAG
>JBKJTK010000363.1:0-5171 GCA_046590875.1 Chiayiivirga sp. | reverse complement strand
CGCGATGTTGACGGTGAATTCGCCGTTCTTCTTCACGAACTCGCGCGTGCCGTCGAGGGGATCGACTACCCACAATCGCGACCACGTGCGGCGCGTGTCCCATGGGATATCGGCGGCTTCTTCCGACAAGATCGGGATTTCGGGCGTGAGCGCGGCGAGACCAGCGACGATGATGTGATGCGCCGCGAGATCGGCGGCGGTGAGCGGCGAATTGTCATCCTTGGTCTCGACCGCGAAATCCTGGGCGTAGACCTGCATGATCGCTGCGCCCGCGTCGCGCGCGAGCGCGATGACGTGCTCGCGCCATTCGGTCCGCGGCGTCATTGTGCCGCTCGGCGCACGTATTCGCGGGCGATGAAGAGCGCTGCGAGCGAACGGCCTTCGGAGCATTCTTCCAGCAGCATCAACTCGTGCAGCGCATCGAGTTTCCATGGCACCACTTCGAGTTCCTCCGGTTCGTCGCCGGGCAGGCGTTCGGGATAAAGGTCCTCGGCCAATACCAGCCAGGTCTGATGGCTCATATAGGTGGGCGCAAGCGAGATGGAGCGCAGCACGCTGAGCTTGCGTGCGCCGTAGCCGGCTTCCTCCTTGAGCTCGCGCCCGGCAGCTTGCTCCGGCGTTTCGCCAGCGTCGATGCGGCCCTTCACCAGGCCGAGTTCGTAACGATGCAACCCACAGGCGTATTCACGCACCAGCAGAATGGTGTCGGCGTCGAGCATCGGCGCCACGATCACCGCGCCGCGGCCGCGGCTTTTCATGCGCTCGTACTTGCGCTGCGCACCGTTGGAGAATTCCAGGTCGAGCTGCTCCATGTGGAAGCGGCCGCCAAAATCGAGCTCGTGCGTGGCCCGGATGGTGGGAAGTTTGGCCATCAATGCCAGCCTTGGAAGCGGGAAAGGAGTTCACCGTGTAGCGCGGGCGTCGTGGTCAATACACTGCGCGTATCAAGGTCGAGTTCGGCGCCGTCGAGATCGGTGAATACGCCGCCCGCCTCGCGCACGATCACCGCAAGCGCCGCGATGTCGAGAATATTGACGTCGGATTCGATCACCGCGTCGAGGCTGCCTTGCGCCAGCAAATGATAGTGGTAGAAATCGCCGTAGCCGCGTCCTCGATTGACCTGGGTCAGTAACTCACCGAGGGCATTCCAGCGTGCGCCCCGCGCCAGGGACTTCAGATTGCCGGTAGAGAGCGATGCGGCCTCGATGCGCGAGGTATCCGCGACACGCAGTACTTCGCCATTCAAGTACGCTCCGCCACCTTGCCGTGCCCACGCGGTTTCGCCGAACTCCGAGGCGCAGGACACGCCCAGCACCAGCACGCCGCGATGCATCAGCGCGATCTGGGTCGAGAACATCGGGTAGCCACGGACGAAGCTCTTGGTGCCGTCGATCGGATCGACCAGCCAGAGGAAGTCTCGCTCTTTTCCGGCACCGGAACCGACGCCGGGGCCGCCATCGAAGCCCTGCTCCTCGCCGTAGATTGCGTGGTCGGGATACGCACCGCGCAGTACGCGCCGGATCGCGGCCTCGGATTCGACGTCGGCCTGCGTCACCGGACTGGCGTCGTCCTTGATGCGAGTTTCAAAGCGGCCGCGATAGTAGCGGTGAATAACCGCGGCGGCCGCGGCCGCGGCTTCGCGCGCGACTTCGAGCGCGGCGTCGAGGAATGCGGGCGACAGCGCGTTCATTCGGTGCTTCTCAAAACTCGCCGAGCAGCTTGCCGCGGATTTCCAGTCGCGCGCTCCCATCGGGCTGCGGCTGACCGATGTACTGCAGCGCTTCGGTCACCTGCGGATTGCCGTCGCGTGCGCGCAGGCTGAGGTCGGCGCCGTAGCCCGCGAGGCTCGCGTGGTAGGCGCCCTGCGCCTGCAACGGGCCACCGCTGTCGTGGATCGTGCCTTGGATGCCGCCTGCAGGGATGCTGACGAAATCGGTAATCAACTCGCCAAATTGTGCTTCGGCCGAACCCGCGACCGCGGCGTCCTTCCATGTGGCGCGGCCTTGGACGGCCAGCGGAAATGCGCCGCGAAGCTCGGCTTGTGCGATCGCCACGTGCACCTCGCCGCGCAATACCAGCGCCGGGATGTCGAGCACGGGCTCGAGTCGGCGCGCCGGAAACCGCAGCGAGAGATCGCGCACGTGCACGCTGCGGTCGCGATGCACGCTGACCGCGCTGTCGCCGTTGTAGCTGTCGCCACGCAGCACCACGGCGGCGTCGACGCGCGCGCCCAGCAATGACAGCGGGTTGAGCTTCCAGCTCAGGACGCCGATGTTTTCGCCGTTGATACTCGCCGGATTCGCCTGGCCGCTCCAGAGCGTGCCGCTGACCTCGCCCAGGTGCACCGGGCCGAGACGGTCGCCGACAAAACTCAGCGCGAGGCGGGCCGGCAGGAAGGCCAGCAACAGCGCCGCCAGCAACAGCAGGATGACGACAAGCAGGAACAGGTTGCGTATGAGCTTCATGCGAAAACGGATTCGTAAAGTTTAGGGTGGGGATTCTTCCAGGCTCAGGCGGGCGTCGACCAGGCCGACCCCGTCTGCGCGTTGGACCGAGAGTTCGCTGACCTGTGCGCCGTACTGCGTCGACAGGGTTTCGATCCAGCGCATCAGCGCATCGAAGCCCGCCTGCTCGAACGTGACACGCACCTGGCTGGCGGTGACCGGTTCGACCCGCAACAAGGCCGTGCCGAGTCCGGCATCGCGCGCACTGGCATCGGCGCGCGCGAGCAGCGAACGTCCGTCTGTCATCGGCGTGAGCGCTTGCGTGCCGCGCTGTGCCTGCACTCGCGGCGAGGCCGCACGCATCCAGGCGAGATCGGTTTCCGCCGCGACGACGCGCGCATGCCAATCGGCGCGCGACTGCGCCAGCGGCTCCCACAGCACGAGGTAGCCCACGATCAGCGACAGAACGGCCGCACCCAGCGACAGCACGCGCCGTTCGCGCGGCGCGAGGGCATCCCAGCGCTGACGCAACGCACTCATGCGCCGCCGCTCCGGATGCGAAAGCGGCCCTCATAGCCACCGCTGCCCGGATTGGCCGAGGTCAGTTCAACCTGCAGCGACAGCGCAGCCAGCGTTTCGCGCAAGCTGTCGAGCGTGGCGACATCGGCGCTGCGTACCACCAGTTCGAGCGTGTCGCCGCGATACTCGATGCCGTCCAAGGTATAGCGCCCGCTGCCCGCGATCGTCGGTGCGATGCGCGCCAGTAACGGCAAGGCACCGCCGCCGGAGCGGTTGCCAAGCCGTGCGTACTCGGCCTGGAGTTGGGCCATTGGATCGACTATTCGCGTTATGCCAGGCACCGCGGTGCGCAGCAGTTGCTCCATCTCGTTGCGCTGCTCGGCATGACGATTCACCAGCTGGTGACGCTCGACCACCAGCTGTGAGAATCCCGCGATCACGGCAGCGCCCGCAAGCAACGCGGCCCAGCGCCACAGTCGACGCGCACCCTCTCTGTCACGACGCGCCACGTGACGGCCTTGCAACAGGTTCAGGCCTTCGACCCGCGACAACTGTCGTGCGAACCAGCGCAGCGGCGACTCCAGTTCCTCGTGTTCGATCGCGATCCCGCTCGGTGCCGCTTGCGGCGGCCCGATCCAAAGCAACCGCGCCGGTGCGCGGCCGTCGGCGGCGAGCAGATCGAGCCAGCCCCGTATTTCATCCGCATCGCCGGCGAAGGCGCCACTCTGCGCGTAACGCAGGATCGCGCGCCGACCCTCGATCAGCACCGTCGCGGCATCGCGAGTCCACGGCAGCAGCAGGCTTTCCGGAATCAGCCTGTCGGGTTCGATGCCGGCCGCGCGCAGTCGCGTCAGCCAGTCGTCGATGCGTGCCCGTAGCACCACGGCCACGCCGATGTCGTCGCCCGGAGCATCGTCGGCCAGCGCCACATGCAGTTGTTCGATCGGCGCGGCGAGCTGTTCCTCGATTGCGAACGGCACCGCCTGCTCCAGCTGGCGACGCTGGCTTGCGACACGCGGCGCGCGCAGCAGCAGCACATCCTGCGCCGGCACCAGTACGCAGACGTGCTCGGCAGGTTCGCTTGGCAGCCCGGGCTGCGGCCCCGCCAGCACGCGTCCATCGCGTCCCAGCGCCAGCCATTCGGCGGCGCCCTCGGGAAGCAAGCGGATAAGGAGGATGGGAGGCATGTGGACGCAATCGAGCGGGTGTTCAAATTGTAGCAGCGCGTCGTCGATGCACGACCGTCACGCTCTGTCGACGCGGGATCAGTAGCGGCCGCGATTGCGCGCCAGAACACGGATGCCCTCGGGACGCCGCTGCAGCAGGCTTGCGTAGAGGAAAGGCACGCCGTCGGAGACGATCTCGGCTTCAACCACGAAGTAACTGCTGTTCAAACTCAGCCCTGGGTCCGGCGCCAGCGGCGTGAGGCCTAGGTCGAGGAACTCCTGATGCAGATCCCCTTCCTTGTCGAGGTAGCGCGCGCGGCCGTCTCGTGCCAGACGTTGTGCATGGCGCACGCCGATCTCGTCGCTCAGGCTCATCCATAGTTCGACGCTCGCGGTGTTGAGATTCATCGGGGTGCCGGCCGGCAGTGCGCAGACGTGCGGCAATAGCGTGGCGTAACTGTCGGCGTCGACCGCAGGCAGCAGGCGCAATTCCGACACATGCACGAATGCGCGATTGGCGGCGCGATACGACGGACGCCGCAGCAGTAGCGCCATGTCTTCGGCCCCACTCGCATTCGGGTTCCCATCGCCGTCGATCCAGTCGCGCGCCTGCGCGGCAATGGCGGGATCGAGCTTGAGCACGCGCAGCAAGCCGTCGAAGCGGGTGACCGCTTGCAGATCGTCTTGCCCATTGGCATGCAGTGCATTGAGATTGAAGCAACCACCGAGTTCACGCAGGCGGCCGCGGATTCGTGCTTGCGGCAAGTCGATAGGTGGCAAGGGCTGGGCCCAGAGATCCTCGCGGCTATCGACGGGGCCGGTCTCTTCGACGTCCTGCTGTAACGCCGAGGCCGCCCAACCTTCCAGCCCCAGCATGAGTTGCCAGCCCTGTTCGGCACGCAAGGCGTTGCGGGTACGAGCACGCGCGGCCTCGCCACGATCCAGCAGTGCCGCCACCATCACGACGGCCAGCGCTACCACCAGCACCGCCATGATCAACGCCACGCCGCGTTCGCGCCGCGCTCGGCTCGCGCCAGCGCCT
>JBKJTK010000287.1:0-6455 GCA_046590875.1 Chiayiivirga sp. | reverse complement strand
GAAACCTTCGCCATGGCGATCGTTTCAAAATACGGTTTGAGCTGGGCGAACACGTCGCCACCGGGGCCGGCTGCGACCGAAGCGCGCACCGCGATCTCCTTCAAACCACCACCGGCTGGCAGCAGACCCACACCGGCCTCGACCAACCCGACATAGCTCTCCAGCGCCGCCACCGTGCGGGCCGAATGCATCTGGAACTCGCAGCCGCCGCCGAACGCCATGCCGCGTATCGCGGCAACCACCGGTACCAGCGAATACTTGATGCGTTGGCTGGTGTCCTGAAAGGTCGCGACCATGGCCTCGAACTCGGCCAACTTCCCAGCTTTCAATGCTTCCATCGCGCCGGTTAGATCGGCGCCGGCCGAGAACGGCTCTTTCGCCTGCCAGATCACCAGGCCCTGGAAATCCTTCTCGGCCACATCGATGGCCTGCTGCAATCCGGCCAGCACGCCACCCGAGACGGTGTTCATCTTGGTCTTGAAGCCGACCACTCCGACGCCGTCGCCGTCATGCCACATGCGCACGGCGTCGGTCTCGAACACGGTTTCGCCCGGTGCGAATTTCTCGCCCAGGATCGGGTCCGGGTAGCGTTGACGGGCGTATACCGACAGCGTCGAACGCGGCACTTGGGTGTTCTTGGCGGGGTTGAAGCTAGCTTCGGGCGCATGCACGCCCTCGCGGCCGTCGAACACCCAGTCGGGCAGCGGCGCGCTCGACATCGCCTTGCCGGCGACAATGTCTTCGGCGATCCAGCCGGCAACTTGCTTCCAGCCCGCGGCCTGCCAGGTCTCGAACGGGCCCAGGCTCCAGCCGTAACCCCAGCGGATGGCGAAATCGACGTCGCGCGCCGTGTCAGCGATCGAGGCTAAATGAAATGCGCTGTAGTGGAAGAGGTCGCGGAACAGCGACCACAGGAACTGGGCCTGTGGATGTTCGGAGGCGCGCAGCTTGGCAAATTTCTCCGACGGGTTCTTCGTCTTGAGTATCTCGACCACCTCGGGTGCCGCCTCGCCCGTCGCAGGCCGGTAATCCTGGGCCTTCAGGTCCAGGACCACGATGTCCTTGCCCTTCTTCATGAAGATGCCGGCACCGGTCTTCTGGCCGAGGGCGCCCTTGGCGATCAATGCCTGCAACCAGTCCGGGGACTTGAAGTACTTGTGCCAGGGATCGTCTGGCAGGGTATCGGCCATGGTTTTGATCACATGCGCCATCGTGTCGAGGCCGACCACGTCGGAGGTGCGATAGGTGGCCGACTTCGGCCGTCCCAGCAGCGGACCGGTCAACGCATCGACTTCGTCGAAACCCAAACCTGAGGCCGCCGTGTGGTGCAGGGTCGAGAGGATCGAGAACACGCCGATGCGATTGCCGATGAAGTTCGGTGTGTCCTTCGCGTAGACCACGCCTTTACCGAGGGTGGTGACGAGAAAAGTTTCAAGTCCTTCAAGTACTTCGGGTGCGGTCTTCTTGCAGGGAATTAACTCCGCAAGGTGCATGTAACGCGGCGGGTTGAAGAAGTGCACACCGCAAAACCGGGTGTGTAAAGATGCTGGAAGTGCATCCGACAGCGCATTGATCGACAGCCCCGAGGTGTTGCTGGCGATGATCGCGTGCGGGGCGACGTAGGCCTCGATCTTGTCGTAAAGCGCCTTCTTCCAATCCATGCGCTCCGCGATTGCCTCGATTATGAGGTCGCAGCCTTTGAGTAATTCGAGGTGCAGGTCGTAATTCGCGGCTGTGATCGCGGCGGCCTTGGACTTGCTGGCTAGGGGCGAGGGCGAGAGCTTGGCGAGGTTCGCAATGGCCTTGTCGACAATGCCATTGGGCGCCCCTTCCTTCGCAGGCAGGTCGAACAGGACGGTATCAACGTCGGCATTGACGAGATGAGCGGCGATCTGCGCGCCCATCACGCCGGCGCCCAGGACAGCGACCTTGCGGATGCGGAGGTGGGACATCGGAGCGGTTCCTTGGGTAAAGTGAAACGTGAGGAATATTGCTTAATTAGTTGAAATTTATGGCGCTCTAAGCCCCGCTGAGGCGAAAACAATGAGTTCGCTGGCGGCACGCTGGCCATGCATCTTTTCGCTCACGCCAGCGGGTCGGCGGATTGAACCGAAGTCTGCCATCGCGTAGGTGAGTGCGCCGGCGATGAAATCCAGTCGCCAGTAGAGTTGCTCTTTGCTCAGCGTGGGCACGCACTCGGCGAGGGTGCGGGAGAACTCGCGCAGGACGTGGCCGTAGTTGTCGGACAGGAACTTGCGAAGGCGTTCGTTTTTCTCCGCATAAGCACGCGCCAGCACCCGCACGAAGGACGATCCGCCCTGGCGATCCAGGGTCAGGGCGAGTGCGGGTTCGATGAAGGCACCCAGCACGGCTTCGAGACGATCTTCGGTTTGTGCCCGAGCGACCGCCAAGGCTTCCAGGCGAGCTTGGCTCATCTCGTCCATGCGACGCCGGAACACCTCGTTTACGAGGTTTTCCTTGGAGCCGAAATGGTAGTTCACCGCGGCCAGGTTCACATCGGCGCGACTGGTCACCTGGCGCAGTGAGGTACCGGCGAAACCGAATTGCGCGAACAGCATTTCGGCCGCGCTGAGGATCCGTTCCTTGGTCGAGAAGTGCGGCGTGGACATGGGCAGGGGCGGGATCAGTTCAAACGTTTGTTTGAGTGCATGCTAGCGTCAAGAAACCCAGCGGGTCAATTGTCACGCTTTGTGACGATGCGCACGACAAACAGGTCGACGAAATGTGAATATCGCCCCGGCATCGTCTCCGGAATATCCTGTAAAGCCGTGTTTCAACGCAAGTTTCGGTGCTATTATTCCGGTCCTTTCCGAGTCGGTCTTTGAGCCTGCTCGATACCCGGTTAGTACCGCATTGACATTACGGAGACATGCATGGCGCTGGAACGCACCCTTTCGATCATCAAGCCCGACGCAGTGGCAAAGAATGTCATCGGCGAGATTTACGCTCGCTTCGAGAAGGCTGGATTGAAGGTTATCGCCGCGAAGATGAAGCATCTTTCGCGCAAGGAAGCGGAAGGTTTCTACGCCGTGCATCGCGAGCGTGGTTTTTTCAATGCGCTGGTCGAGTTCATGATCTCGGGTCCTGTGATGATCCAGGCGCTGGAAGGCGAAAGCGCGATGCAGATGAATCGCGATCTGATGGGCGCAACCAATCCGAAAGATGCAGCAAAGGGCACGATCCGTGCCGACTTCGCGCAGTCGATCGACGCCAATGCCGTGCACGGTTCTGACAGCGTCGAGAACGCCGCCATCGAGATTGCGTACTTCTTCGCAAGCACAGAGATTTGTCCGCGCTAACGCGCAGGAAGCAGCACTGACGTGATCGGGATTCCGCTCAAACTCGCACAGGATGTCGCAGGCTCGGCGCCGGTGTCGTCGCGCTCGACGATCGATCCGACGAGCACCCAGTTGGCGGGTCGCACCAACCTGTTCGAGCTGGATCGTGAGGGTCTGGAGCGTTTCTTCGACGAAAAACTCGGCGAGAAGCGCTACCGCGCGCATCAAGTGATGAAGTGGATGTATCACCGTCACGTCACCGATTTTGGACAGATGACCGATCTCGGCAAGACCCTGCGTAACAAGCTTGAAGCAGCCGCGGCGGTGGTGCCGCCGAATATCCTGTTCGACAAGCCTTCCACGGATGGGACGCACAAGTGGCTGCTCGGCATGGACGGCGGCAACGCGATCGAATCCGTGTTCATCCCCGACAAGGGCCGTGGCACGCTATGCGTGTCGAGCCAAGTCGGCTGCGGGCTCAACTGCCAGTTCTGCTCCACCGCAACGCAAGGTTTCAACCGCAACCTGAGTGCGGCCGAAATCATCGGCCAGGTCTGGATTGCAGCAAAACATCTTGGCAACGTCCCGCATCACCAGCGCAAGCTCACCAACGTGGTGATGATGGGCATGGGCGAGCCGCTGCTGAACTTCGACAACGTCGTCACCGCGATGAGCATCATGCGCGACGATCTCGGTCTCGGCCTCGCCAACAAGCGAGTCACGCTTTCGACGGCCGGCCTGGTGCCAATGATCGACAAGCTCGCCGAGGCCAGCGACGTCTCGCTTGCCGTGTCCCTGCATGCGCCCAACGATGAACTGCGCACTCAACTGGTGCCGCTCAACAAGAAATACCCGATCGCCGAATTGATGGCGGCTTGCGCGCGCTATTTACAGCGCAAGAAGCGCGAATCGATCACGTTCGAGTACACGATGATGAAAGGCGTCAATGACCGCCCGGAAACCGCACGAGAACTGGCGAAGCTGATGCGGCAGTTTGACAAGACCGTGCAGTCCAACAATGCGGCCAAGGTGAATTTGATTCCGTTCAATCCGTTCACCGGCACGCGTTTCGAGCGATCAGCGCCTGAGGATATCCGCACGTTCCAGAAGATCCTGCTGGACTCGAGTGTACTCACCATGGTGCGCCGCACCCGCGGCGACGACATCGATGCGGCCTGTGGCCAGCTCAAGGGCCAGGTGCTGGATCGAACCCGGCGACAGGCGGATTTCCGCCGCACGCTGGAAGCGAATGGTCATGGATCGTCCGATGTCGCTGCATAAACAGGGGATTACGTGTCTGCTCTCGGTCGCGCTGGCGGCCTGCGCCTCTTCGGGCGCATCGCCCAACCGCAAACACGAGCCTGATTCGCCGAAGCAGGATGCGTCCGAAGTGCAAGTGAAGATGGGGCGCGGGTACATGGACCAGGGTCAGTTTGAGACCGCGCACGAGAAACTCGAACGCGGCCTGGAACTTGATCCGAACTCCGTCGACGGCCACACCCTGATGGCCGTTCTGTACGAGCGCATCGATCGCGCCAAGCTCTCCGAGAAGCACTACAAGCGTGCGGTTGAACTCGATCCGGATGACGGCTCGACCAACAACAATTACGGCGCCTACCTATGCCGGATCGGCCGCTTTGCCGAGGCCGACACCTATTTCCTGCGTGCCCTCGACGATCCGTTCTACAAGACGCCCGAATCGGCTTACTCCAACGCGGGTGTCTGTGCCGCGCATGCAGGCGACAACGAGAAGTCCGAGGGCTACTTCCGCAAAAGTCTCGAAACCAATCCCAAAGACGCCGGGACGCTTTACCAAATGGCGCTGATCAACTTCAAGAAGAACGACTACATGCGGGCGCGCGCTTTCATGCAACGCTTCGAGTCCGCGAATAAGCCCGAGGCCTCTGCCATCGACCTCGCCGCCCAGATCGAAGAACGTCTGGGGGACACCGCCGCCGCCGCAAAGTACCGCGAGCGTCTCAAAACCGAATTCCCGGACTACACACCGGGCACCGCCACCAAGGGACCGAACTCGCCATGAATACGACTGGCCAGGACGACCATCAGCTCCAACTTCCCCACACTGATTTGCCGCTGGGCTTGCGCCTGCGGCGTGCACGCGAGGCCGCTGGCCTGAGCGTGTCGGAGGCCGCCGGGAAATTGCGTCTCAAGAGCGCGACGATCGAAGCGCTGGAAAAGGAAGACTTCGACGCACTCGGCGCCGCCGTCTACGTGCGGGGCTACTTCAACAGCTACGCCCGGCTGGTCGGTGTCCCGACCGTGCTGATCGACAGCGCGTTTACAAAACGCGCTGTACCTCAGCCCGATCTGCACAGTACCGCGCGCACCTCGCGTTCACGTTACCTGTTCGACCGTTATGCCAAGCGCGCCGTGTACGTGGTACTGACCGCGTCGATCGTGGTGCCGGTGATCCTGCTGGCCACGCGCGATCAGCTTCCGCGACAGGGTGCGACGCTGACGCCGCTGGACGCACCGCTAACGCTGGATAGCGAATCGGTAGTGACCGCGCTGCCGTTGGCGACGGGATCGAATCCAGCGACCGACACCCGTACCGTTGACAGCACCCCCATCGATGCCTACGGCCCGCCGGTGAAACTGGCACGCAGCGCAGGCGAAACCCCGGTCCTGGCGGCGCTCGGCCCGTTCTACAGCCCGCAATTCGCAGCCGAGACGAAGCCTCCGGTACCGGCGCCCGTAGACACTTCCGCCGGTCTCAGCCTGCACCTCAGTGGTGATAGCTGGGTCGAGGTGCTGGATCGCAACGGCAAGCGGCTCGAACATGGCGTGTTGCGCGCCGGTGCGAATCGCCAGTTTGCACCCGGCGCCGTAGGCCGCGTCTCACTTGGCAACGCAAGCGCCGTCGAGGTGCGGATGAACGGCGCCGCAACGGATATCGCAGCCTATCGCCGGGCGAACGTCGCCCGGTTTACGGTATCCTCCGAAGGTTCGCTGGCGCCCGCCGGCGGCTGACACCGCGGCCTGACGCCGCGATCCCAATCTGCTTGAACCCAGGCGCGCCGCATGGCGGCGCGCCGATTTTCTGGAATTGCGCATGGCTCTCGAATTGATGGACGAACATGAAAAAGGCGAACACGTCCGCGCCTGGCTGCGGCAGAACGGCAGCGCCATCATCAC
>JBKJTK010000539.1:0-3457 GCA_046590875.1 Chiayiivirga sp. | reverse complement strand
GCGCCGTAGTCGATGCGCGCGATCCAGCTCAGCGTCAAGATGCCCGGAACCAACTGCGCGACGAAGACCAGGTTCAGCACGATGCCCGGCACGATGAACTGCCACTGCCCGCCGTGCATTGCATTGAACAGGCCGATCGCCAGCATCGCGCCAGCGCACAGCACGATGCCGGCAACTAGGCGCCAGCGCAGCGCACGTAGCGGCGCGACAAGCTCGGGCGGCACCGTTCCGCGCGGTCGGGCGGCGGCCACGACGCGGTCCAGGTCGCCGCTTTCGACATCACGCTCGAACTGCACGTGCGCGTCGAACTCGCGCCGCGCGCGACTCCAGCTCTTGCCGGCGACCTCGTCGAGGAACCGCTGGAACCCCGGGCGCGCACTGAAGCGGCGCGAAACCAGATGCGCGATCGCGCCTGCGAACGGAATGAACAGCAGGCCGACCGCCAGGCTCACCCACGACACGCTCGGATCCAGTCCGCGCAGCAGGTCGGCGCCGAACAGGCCGCGCAGCAGCACCGCGACCGCCGGCCACCAAAGCAGCACCGAGCTCAGGAAGATCCACTTCGTGATCCTCAAGCGGCGCGCGCGCAGGGTGTCGAAGGTGGCTTGCAACGTCAGTACCGGCGTCGTGAAGTCGAGACGCGCGAGCGTGCGCCATTGGCGCAGGTCGACGATGAACTCCGTCAGCAGCAGCGCCAACAAGGGCACCGCACAGACGACGTAGAGCGCGTCGTGTCGCTGGGTCACGATGAAACCGGCTAGCGCCAGTACGGTGAGTCCACCGCCGACCAGCGCGGCGAGCAGCCAGTGCGAATGACGCCGAAACGCGTGCTCGGTGCGGTCGGAGAGCGCGACGCGCAGCGCGGCCACGTCCAGTTGCAGATGCTGGTCCACGCGGCGGCTGGCCGCGGTCCAGCGTCCGCGCAGGTCGTCGAGGTCGGAAGTGCTCATCGGGTCTCCTCCGTCGCAGCCTGCATGCGCTGCAACTTTTGCTTGATGCGGTTGATGCGGGTCGCGACATTGGTCGCGGTCAGGCCGATCATTTCTGCGATCTCATCCTGTCCGTACCCTTCCAGGTACAGCAGGATCAGCGCGCGGTTGACCTCGTCGAGCTGCGCGATCAGCTGGTGCAGCGCGAACAGGTCCTCGTCGTCGCGCGCCATTGCGCGATCGGCGGCTTCGAGATCCATGCCGAACTCATCGATCGGCAGCGTGTCGCGGATGCGCCGGCTTTCGCCGCGGAAGTGCGAGATCGCGACGTTGACCGCGATCTGGTGCATCCAGGTCGAAAACAAAGCGCGCGCGTCAAAGCGCGGATACGCGCGCCAGAGCTCGATCACGATTTCCTGGATCAGGTCGCCGCGATCCTCGCGCCGGGCGCAATACGCATTGGCGATCTTGTAGAGGATCGCGCGATGCGGCTCGAGCTGGCTGAGGAAGGCGTCGTGGTCGGTGCGAAGAGTCATTGCGTCGGGGGCCGAGGGCGGACGCAGGATGCGCCCGCCACTACTATTCGCCGCGAGGCGTCGAAGTATCACACCCCGAGACGATTCGTTGCCGCGGGATGCGGCGCTTGCGACGATGCCTCGGACATCGGGATTCGGTGGGCGGCGGTGACAAGCACGCGCTTGCGCCCGTTGAGCCACGCGCCGAGCGCGGTGTTTCGCACCAACCCATGGTAGCTGCCGAACATCAGGGCCAGGCCGATCATCAGCACGACCGGGAACTCCACCCACCACGGTCCTTCGAACTGCGTGGCCGCGACCTGCAACGCCATCACGACCGGCAGATGCAACAGATACACCCAGTACGAAGCATCGGCCAGATACCGGCGCAGCGCGCTGCGAACGGAACAGAAGCGCAGCGCCAACCCGGTCAACGCCAGGGTCCAGCTCCACCCCGCGACACCATAGGCCCACGCGTACAGCAGCGTCGTGCCGTCCTGGGCGGCGGGAGTCAGCTTGGGTGCGATGCCGACGATCGATAGGCACAGCGCGCTTGTGACCAGCGCCAGTCCCAGATTCAACCACGTGGCGGTCGCAACGCGAGCCAACAGCTCACTCTTCCGCTGCAACCACCAGCCGACGGCGAACGCGGTGCCGAAACCGAGCAGAGCTGACAGGCTCGGATACAGCGATTGATCCGGCGTCGGCACGCCGAACCAGGCGTACCAGTCGACCTGCGTCATCAACGCGACCGCCACCGGCACCGCCAGCAGCAGCGGCGCCCACGGCCCCATCAGGCGATCGAATAGTGCATCGCAGGCGATGCTCAAACGCCCGCGCAGATCCAGCTTCAGGATCACCGTGCGCAGCGCCAGCGCCGCAGCGTAGAACAACGACAGCACATACAGAAACCACAGATGGGTGAGCGGGAAATCGTCTGGTGTAAATTTCGGACCCGGCGGCGATACGGCCGGCAGCGTGCCGCCACCCTTCAGCCAGGCGCCCCAGACCACCGCGATCACGATGCCGGTGAACAGCAGCGGCCAGAGTGCAAGCAGCGGCCGCGTGACGCGGCGCCAGCGATCCAGCGCGAACGCCCGCGGACCCACGCGTTCGCACAGCAAACGCGCGAAGAAACCGGCGAGCAGGAAGAACGTGGTCATGCGGAAGGTGTGAATCCACCAGAACAGACCGCTGAGAGCCTCCGACGAGTCCGCGTCGTAGGTGACCCAGAAGTATTGCGCGCCCGGCAGCCAGGCCATCGCGGCGTGCAACGCGACGCCGAGCAGCAGCGCGAACCCGCGCAAGGCGTCCAGGCCGTGCAGGCGTTCGGAAACAGCCGCAGTTGGCGGCGTTGTGTGTGACATGGCGGAAATCCTCGAATGGTCCGGGCCACGGCGGCCCGTACCGAGTGATTCGCCACCCGGGGCGGAAATATCACAACCGCGCTTGAGGCTTCCCTACAATTGCTGCATCCCTGCGTTGAAAGGCACGACATGAGCATCCGCCCCTATCTCGACCAACTGCCGCAATTGGGCGCGCGGGTCTATGTCGATCCCGCCGGCGTGGTGATCGGTGACGTGGTGTTGGGCGAGGACGTTTCGATCTGGCCGGGCACGATCGTGCGCGGCGACGTCAACTTCATCCGCATCGGCGCACGCACCAATATCCAGGACGGCACCATAGTGCACGTCAGCCACGACGGCCCGCACGCCAAGCTTGGCGGTTTCGCGACCGTGATCGGAGAGGACGTCACCATCGGCCACAAGGCTATCATCCACGCCTGCCGGATCGAGGACGCGGTGCTGATTGGCATGGGCGCGATCGTGCTTGACGGCGTGGTGGTGAAGAAGCATGGATTCGTTGGCGCCGGCGCGCTGGTGGCGCCCGGCAAGGTCGTCGGCGAGGGCGAATTGTGGCTGGGCAATCCGGCGAAGAAAATCCGCATGCTCAGCGATGCCGAGATCGAGGCGCTGTACTACAGCGCCGGACACTACGTGCGGCTGAAGGATC
>JBKJTK010000531.1:0-5140 GCA_046590875.1 Chiayiivirga sp. | reverse complement strand
CGCGTGGTCGATCTCGTCAACCGCATCGGTCACGCGCACGCACCGTTTGGCTGCGCCACGGTCGGCATGCTGCAAGTGCATCCCAACTCGCGCAACGTGATTCCCGGCCGCGTGTTCTTCACCATCGACCTCCGCCATCCGGAGGACGAGATCCTCGCGGCGATGGATCGCGAAGTGCGTGACGGCGTGGCGCGCATCGCCGAAGAGACGCGGCTCGAGGTGACGACGTTCGACCAGATCTTTTACTTCCAGCCCGTCGCCTTCGACGCCGACTGCGTGGCCTCGGTACGTGCCGCCGCGCAACGCCTCGGCTACTCGCACCGCGACATGGTGTCCGGTGCGGGCCACGACGCGTGTTATCTCGCCCACGTCGCGCCCACCTCGATGGTGTTCGTGCCCTGCGTCGATGGCATCAGCCACAACGAGATCGAGGACGCGACGCCGGAATGGATCGAAGCCGGCTGCAACGTGCTACTGCACGCAATGCTGGAGCGCGCTGGACGGTAGCGAGGTGAGCGATGCGACGCCGGCTCATGCGCCGGGCTCGAACCAGGACGTCTGTTCAGCGGCGATGGTCACGCAGTTGCGGCCATTCTTCTTCGATTGATACAGGGCGACATCGCAAGCACGCAAGATGTCGCTCGCACTGCGACCATGCAATGGCAGCACCGCTACGCCGATGGACACGGTGATATGGATGCCTTTTCCCGGGATGATGCCGTGGATCAGCAGCTGGTCGAAGCGCGCTCGCAGCCGCTCGGCAAACAGCGCTGCGGCCTCGAGCATCATGCCCGGCGCCACCACCAGGAATTCCTCGCCGCCGTAGCGCACAGCGATATCGGAGGCGCGAATGGCGCTGCGTATCTCCTGCGAAACGCGGACCAGCACCTTGTCGCCCGCCTCGTGTCCCCAGTTGTCGTTGATTGACTTGAAGTGATCCAGATCGGCGGCGACGAAGGCCATGCTCTTGCCGCTGTCGCCGATAGCCGCAATCTGTTCGGCGAGGTAGTCATTGAGATGGCGCCGGTTGTACAACGATGTCAGGTCATCGGTGGTCGCCAGTTCACGGAGCTTTTGCTGTTCCGATTCGGCCCGCGTGTGGATGTCGATATTGGCCAGCCCCAGCGCAATCAGCTTGGCGCTCGCGAGCAGCATCCTGCGCTGGATATGCGTCGGAGCCGCCTCACGCCGCGAAAAGGCGCACATCGCGCCGGTGGTTCGCCCGGGCGCGCTCAGTGGCAAAACCGAGATCAGATGTAAGCCCCCCGGGACCGGAGGCGGTCGATTGCTCGTTTCGACAAAGCTGGCCCACGGTTCTGCTGACTGCAGCCTGGGCTTGACCTCCTGCTCACCTATCTCCGCTGCTACTGCCGCATCGATGCCGCTGGCGGCCAGCAATTGCAGACGTCCGCTTTGGTCCAGGCTGTGAACGGCCACGGCATCGAACAAGCGATGTCCAATCAGGATATCGCAGGACTGTCGGGCCACGAGCTCCTGGCTTGCAGCTGGCGCTTCCAGCACCAATGCGAGCGCATTGAAGGTATCCAGCTCGCGTTCGCGCTCCCTGCGCCTGCGCCGCAATTCATAGATCGTCCCCGCAGTCGGGACCAGGACCAGGCCGAGCCCCGCCAGTAGCCATTTCCGCCATTTATGCCAGGCCGGCGGCGGGGGACTGAGCAGACGCAGCCTTCCCGGTTCGGTGACGATCAATTGCAGACCGCTCGACCTTGACTGGTCCCTGCTCCGGTTGTAAATCGAGCTCACGCCGATTGCAGAGATCCGTGAGCCCGCTATCAACAATCCCACGGGCAGAGTGCCCATGACGCGCGCCGGAAAATACAGGACCAGCGATTCACCGCCGTCGCCGGTCAGCGTGAGCGTACCGAACGTACCCAGTCGAATACTGCCGATGGTGCCTTCGACCTGGACCCGTTGCCCCAGGTGCTGCAGCAGCGCTCGCTGTGTTAACGGGAGCGGCACCGGAGTCGGCACCTGGGTGTGACCCACGCGAACAACCGCAACCCGCTGCAACTGCGACGTACCGCGGAACTGCCCGATCTCGCCGCTGGCTTCGACCGCATCGCCGGCTTGCAGCGGTACCGACAGGGTGCGGGAAAACAGGGCGATCCCGCCCGTGGAATCCTGGATGATCACGACGAAATTCTTGCCGCCCAGCTCCCCCGGGGGGATCGTCACCACACCGCGCACCCTGGCTCGCTGGCCGAGCCTGTCGGGTACTTCATCGTGGTTATTGTCGACCAGTGCCTGCGCAATGGTCATGACCGGCGACGGGATTTCAGACTCCAGTGTTCCCGCCCAGGCCACCCCGCACACGAACAGCATCCCGCAAACCAGCGCGCCGGTGCGCATATGACCACGACGCAGGCTCGAGGCTTCTGTTGCCATGGATGCCGCTCTTGCGGGAAAAATATTATTGGTGGAGGCCGGAACCGCTCGAACCCATCATAGCTTTCCCTGGTGGCTCGATGCTTGACTTTTGACCTACCTTCAAGGGTCACCTCGTGCACCTCGGTGATGCCAGGCAAGAGCACCCTCCCGTCCGGCTGAGAGCATAGCGAGCGTAATTTCACAAAGATGAATGGTGACCGCCAAACGCAAGGTCGAAGTTTTCGGCGCAGGTTGCGCGATGTGCAATGAGGCAATTGAAATCGTCAAACGCGCCGCGTGCCCGTCCCGCGAAATCATCATCCACGAAATGAACGGTGTCGAGGCGGGCACGATCTGCAGCCGGCGGTGCTGCCAGTAGGTCGCGATGTCGAGTAGCAGCATCGATCGTTGTCGCCGCTTGCGTGCCCAGAGCAATCCGCATACAAGGGGAGCCTGCCAGTGCGGGGAGGACTCATGGTCAGGAAGGAAATCGCGGATGTGGCGCCGGGTCGCCTCGATCCTGCGCAGCTTGAGCAGAATTTTGCCGATGTGTCGCCGCCACTGGATAGGCAGGGCGCGCTGCTCGCCGCACAGCGCTGTTACTACTGCTATGACGCGCCCTGCATCCAGGCCTGTCCGACCGGGATCGATATCCCGAGCTTCATTCGACGCGTCTCCACGGACAATCTGCGCGGCGCGGCCACCGACATCCTCGGCGCCAATATCCTCGGCGGCATGTGCGCGCGAGTTTGTCCGACCGAGATTCTGTGCGAGGGGGATTGCGTCAGGAACCTCGACGACGACCAACCGGTACAGATCGGCGCACTGCAGCGCTACGCGACCGACTGGGTCTATCACGATGGCGCCGTGCTGTTTGAACGAGCGCCGGACACGGGGCGGCGCATCGCCGTCGTCGGCGCCGGGCCGGCAGGTTTGTCCTGCGCGCATTCGCTGGCGCGCGCCGGCCATAGCGTCACGATCTTCGACGCCAACGCCAAACCCGGCGGCCTGAACGAGTACGGCATCGCGGCCTACAAGGTTCCGGGATTCGCGCAGCGCGAAGTGGAGTGGCTGCTGGACATCGGTGGCATCGAGGTCCGCAACGGCCACGCGCTCGGCCGCGACGTTACGCTGGCGCAGTTGCGGCGCGAGCACGACGCGGTGTTCCTCGGGATGGGATTGACCGGGGTCAACGCGCTCGCGCTCGAAGGCGAAGTGCTGGCGGGCGTGCGCAACGCGGTGGACTTCATCGCCGAACTGCGTCAGAGCGAGAATCTCGCTGGGCTGCCGGTCGGCCGCCGCGTGGTGGTGATCGGCGGCGGCAACACCGCGATCGATGCTGCGGTCCAGAGCAAGCGCCTGGGGGCAGAAATCGTCACGCTGGTCTACCGGCGCGGCGCCGAGGCAATGAGCGCGACCGGCCACGAACAGGAATTCGCCAAAACCGAGGGCGTCCATGTGGTCCACTGGGCGCAACCGCGTCGTTTGCTGGGCGAGGGAGGTGCCGTGACCGGCGTCGAATTCGAGTACACCCAGCTCGACGACGCGGGGCGACTGATGGGAACAGGCGATCGCTTCACGCTCGCCGCCGACAACGTGATGAAGGCGATCGGCCAGGTGCTGCTGCCAGCGCCGCTGCAGGGCGACGGCGAAGTCCTGGAACTGAGCAACGGCCGCATTGCGGTGAACGCCGATTTCGCCACATCGCTGCCCGGCGTCTGGGCCGGCGGCGATTGCGTCGGCGGCAAGGTCGACCTCACCGTGCAATCCGTCGAAGACGGCAAACGTGCCGCGCAGTCAATCGATCGGGCGCTGGCGCGCGTGTCGCGCGTAACGTGAAGTGCTTTTCTCCCTCTCCCTCAAGGAGAGGGCCGGGGAGAGGATGGTGTTGATCTCGGCGCCAGCTATTACCACCATCCTCTCCCAACCCTCTCCTTGAAGGAGAGGGCTCAAAACGTCGCAAGCTCGGGTTACACACCATGGCAGACCTTCGCTCTAACTTCGTCGGCGTCACTTCGCCGAATCCGTTCTGGCTGGCGTCCGCGCCGCCGACCGACAAGGCCTACAACGTCCATCGCGCTTTCGAGGCCGGTTGGGGGGGCGTGGTGTGGAAGACGCTCGGGCTCGATCCGCACGTGGTCAACGTCAGCTCGCGCTACGGCGCGGTGCAATGGAATGGACAGCGCATCGCCGGGCTCAACAACATCGAGCTGATCACCGATCGACCGTTGGCGGTGAATCTGGCCGAGATCCGCGAAGTAAAGCGGGCCTGGCCCGAGCGCGCGATGATTGTGTCGCTGATGGTGCCCTGCGACGAGGAATCGTGGAAGCTGATCCTGCCGCAGGTCGAGGACACCGGCGCCGATGCGGTGGAGCTCAACTTCGGTTGTCCGCACGGCATGAGCGAGCGCGGCATGGGCGCGGCGGTGGGGCAGGTACCCGAGTACGTGGAGATGGTGGCGCGCTGGGTAAAGCTGCATTCGAACCTGCCCTGCATCGTCAAGCTCACGCCGAACATCACCGACATCCGCAACACCGCACGCGCGGCCTTCCGCGGTGGCGCCGATGCGGTGTCGCTGATCAACACCATCAACTCGATCACTTCGGTCGATCTGGACCTCATGGCGCCGACACCGACCGTCGATGGCAAAGGCACGCACGGCGGTTACTGCGGCCCGGCGGTGCGGCCGATCGCGCTGAGCATGGTGTCGGAGATCGCGCGCGACAAGGAGACGTATCGCAAGCCCATCTC
>JBKJTK010000482.1:0-5769 GCA_046590875.1 Chiayiivirga sp. | reverse complement strand
CCCAGGCCGGGCTGCTCGCCGCGCGCGAACATGTCCAGATCGACCAGGTTCTGCACCGTGCCCTTGCCAAACGTCGGCTCGCCGATGATGAGGCCGCGCCCGTAGTCCTGGATCGCGGCGGCGAAGATTTCCGACGCTGAGGCGGACGCGCGATTCACCAGCACCGCGAGCGGACCATCCCAGGCTGTGCCGCGCGCCGGGTCGTTTTCAATTTGCACCCGTTTGCCGGAATCCTTCACCTGCACCACGGGTCCTTGATCGATGAACAAGCCGGTCAGTTCGACCGCCTCGGTGAGCGAACCGCCGCCGTTGTTGCGCAGATCGATGACAAGGCCGTCCACCTTTTCCTTCTTCAACGCGGCGAGCAGCTTCTGCACATCGCGCGTGGCGGAGCGGTAGTCAGCTTCGTCGCGGCGGCGGCCCTCGAAATCCTGATAGAAGGTCGGCAGCGTGATGATACCGATGCGACGCATGGCCGCGCCGTCCTTCACTTCCAGCACGGATTGTTTGGCCGCCTGTTCCTCCAGCTTGACCTTCTGGCGCGCCATCGTGACCAGCTCATGCTTGCCGTCGCTGCCGGCCTCGGCCGGCAGGATATCCAAGCGTACCCAGGAATCTTTCGGGCCGCGGATCAGATCTACCACATCGTCGATGCGCCAGCCCACCACGTCGCTGATCGCGCCACTCTTGCCCTGGCCCACGCCGACCACACGATCCCCGACCTTGAGCTTGTTCGACATTGCCGCTGGTCCACCGGGGACGATGGAACGAATGACGGTGTATTCCTCGTCGTCGCGCTGCAGCACCGCGCCGATGCCTTCCAACGACAGGCGCATCGCAATATTGAAATTCTCGGTGGTACGCGGATTCATGTAGGCGGTGTGCGGCTCAATCGAACCGGCATAGGCATTCATGAAACTCTGGAAGAGATCTTCCGAACTGATCTCGCGCACGCGATCCTCGAAATTGGCGTAGCGCTTGTCGAGCGTGACGCGGATCGCCGCCATTTCCTTGCCCGCCAGCTTCAGCCGCAGCACGTCGTTCTTGACCCGTTTGCGCCAGAGTTCGTCGAGCTCATCCTTGCTGGTGGCCCAGGCCATGTCCTCGCGGTCGTAGGCATAGGATTCGTCGCGGGTGAAATCGAGATCGCGCTTGAGCTGCGCGCGCGCCACCGTGGTGCGCTCGCGCACGCGCTGCACGTAGACGTTGAAGATGTCGAACGCCGGCTGCAATCGACGATCGCGCAAGGCATCGTCGAAACTGGTGCGATAGCCGGAGAAACGGTCGATGTCGCCCTGCAGGAAGAATGCGCGGTCGCCGTCGAGCGATTCGAGATAGCTGTCGAAGATTTGCCCCGACAGCTTGTCGTCCAGCGGCATCGGTTTGTAATGAAACCGGCTGTTGCTGAGCAACTGCGCGACCCAGGCCGCGGTATCGGCTTGCTGCTCGGTCGGCGCGAGCGCTACGTCGACATCAACCGACGCAGCAGGCTTGGCGGCCGCCGTGCCAACCAGCAGCAAGAGGGGGAGCAGTGCGCGCGTCAACATAGGACGAATTCCTCGGGGAAGTTGTTTCCCGGTCTGTCGGTGATAGATCGCGCTTTTTCCGCGCAACTCAAGTGCAGTGTGGCGTTTGTTGGGTGAGTGCGGCGTGTGCCTTTGGTCCTGCGACCGCGACGCGTAACGCCATTTTGACGAGCCTGTTCAGGCTAGTTCAACATTCTGGCCTGTCGACCGCAGAGCCTCTGCCGCCATGCGGTCGGCATGGTAGGACGAGCGTACCAGCGGGCCCGATGCCACGTGGGTGAAGCCGAGCTCGCCGCCCAGCACTTCCAGCGCCTTGAACTCGTCCGGAGTCCAGTAGCGCAATACCGGATGATGATGGGCACTGGGTTGCAGGTACTGACCGATGGTCACCATGTCGACCTGGTGGGAGCGCAAATCGTTCAATGCCTCGACCACTTGTTCCCAGGTTTCGCCCAGGCCCAGCATGATGCCGGACTTGGTTGGCACCACGGGATGCTGTTGCTTGAAACGCTGCAACAATTGCAGCGACCAGTCGTAATCGGCGCCAGGACGCACGTTGGCGTACAGCGCGCGCACGGTTTCCAGATTGTGGTTGAACACGTCGGGCGGATTGACCGCCAGCGCTTCCAGGGCGCGATCCATGCGGCCCTTTCCGCGGAAATCCGGGGTCAGGATTTCAATCTTCAATGTCGGGTTGAATTCACGTGCAATGCGCACGCACTCGGCAAAGTGACTCGCGCCACCGTCGCGCAAATCGTCGCGGTCGACGGACGTGATGACAACGTAACGCAATCCCATGTCACGAATCGTGTGCGCAAGCTTCAGCGGCTCGGCCGCATCCGGCGGTTTCGGGCGGCCGTGCGCCACGTCGCAAAAACTGCAGCGTCGGGTGCAGACCGCGCCCAGGACCATGAAGGTCGCGGTGCCGTGACTGAAGCATTCGTGGATGTTCGGGCACGAGGCTTCCTCGCACACCGTCACCAGCGCGTTCTCGCGCAGCTTGAGCTTGAGCTTCGCGACCGCGTTGCCGGAGGGAATCCGCACCCGGATCCACGACGGCTTGCGCAGCGTCGGCGCGTTCGGATCGAAATGCACCGGGCTGCGCGCGATCTTGTTTTCGCCGACTTGTTTGGCGCCCGCAACGAGCCCGCCATCGCCTGTCGAAGTGACAACATGCAAGGGAATGGCTTTGTTGGGCGCGGACTCGGTCATGGCGGTCTTCAGGGGCTCACGGCCGCGAACGGCAGATCGGGCGCCGCGCGCTGGGGATTCAAACGCAACTGTCGCGCCAACTCGCGGACCAGCACGGTTTTCACTTCAGCCACATCGGCAGGGCCACCCAAGTTTAGCACCGAGGTAACGGCCAAGCCCTGGAAGCCGCAGGGATTGATACGCTCGTACGGCGACAGATCCATCGCGATATTGAACGCGAGTCCGTGAAAACTGCATCCACGCCGCACTCGCAGGCCGAGCGCCATCACCTTGGCACCGTTCACGTAGATGCCGGGCGCTTTTTCTTTTCGCGCACCAGCGATGTCCCACACCGCCAGGGTGTCGATCACGGCCTGCTCAATCCCGTGCACCAGTTCACGCACACCCAGACCGGCTCGGCGCAGATCGATCAGCGGATAGGCCACGATCTGACCCGGGCCGTGATACGTCACCTGCCCACCGCGGTCGACCTGCACCACCGGGATCTCGCCGGGGAACAGCACATGCTCGGCCTTGCCGGCCTGGCCCTGGGTGAAGACCGGATCGTGTTCGACCAACCACAGTTCATCGTCGGTTTCCGGCCCGCGCGCATCGGTGAACGCCTGCATCGCGCGCCAGACCGGTTCGTAGGCGCGGCGGCCGAGTTCGCGCACGCGCCAAGCGCGCGCGGCGGCGTCCACGGAACCGTTCCTGACTAGATCGTCCATTTCACTTCGGGATGCGCGCGCAGTGCCGCGTGCGCGGCGTCGTACTGTTCGCGCGACTCGGCCCGGAACGCGATCCGGATCGACACGTACTTGCCGGTGCTGGACTCCCTCACCGCCACCGTTTCGCGTAGTACCGCAATACCGGCGTCCTCCAGCAGCGTCGGCAACACGCATTCCAGACCCGCCCCCGCCGCACCCATGGCGCTGACCTCGAAGGTGCCGGGAAACTGGAACCCGTGCTCCGGGTTGACGCTATGCAGGTCGCGATCCTTGATCATTCCCGCATTATCCGGCGGCGGGCGCGCGATCCCAAGCCTGACCCCGGATCGGGTCCGGGGCAGGCTCTGACCGAGCGTAGCGAAGGCACCTGCGAAGCAGGTGAACTTGGCGAGGGGCGGGTCGCCGGATCGGTTCTGCGGCAGGCTCTGCCCGAACGCCGGGTAGGCACCGGCGTCGCCGGTGACCTTGTCGAAGCAAGTTGCCGGGCATACCCTCATTCATCGCTTCCACACGTCAATTGCCTCGGCGTTGATCCGGAGATGCCCGTGCGCTATCTGCTGCTGCTTCTGCTACTGCTCGGTACGGCGATCGAAGCCAAGCCGCGGCAGATCGACGCGTATCGCTGGGAGGACGTGGCGCGGATCGTGGCCATCGGCGATCTGCATGGCGACTACGACAGCTACCAGGCCGTGCTCCGCGCAGCCGGCGTGATCGACCGTCGTGGTCGCTGGATCGGCGGCGACACCCATCTGGTGCAGACCGGCGACATTCCGGATCGGGGTCCAGGCACGCGCCGCATCATCGCCGATATGAAAAAGTTGGCCCGGGAAGCTGAGAAACGCGGCGGCCGCGTGCACAACCTCATGGGCAACCACGAGGCCATGAACGTCCAGGGCGACTTGCGCTATGTGACGCCGGAGGAGTTCCGTGCCTTCGCGGGCAAGCGTTCCGCCGCGCTGCGCGATCGCTATTTCACCGCCTCGATGACGAATCTCGAGCGCGATGACCCGGCACGCCACGCCGCGCTGCCCGCCGACTACCGCGAACAGTGGAACCGCGAACACCCGCTCGGCTGGGTCGAGCACCGCATGGCCTGGGACCCGCGCTGGGATCCGGACGGAGAGCTGTTCCGCTGGTCGATGCAGACCAAGGTTGCGATCCAGCTCAACGACCTGATCTTCCTGCACGGCGGCATCGGCAGCACCTACTGCGGCAACAGCCTGGCCTCGTTGACCGAGATGGCACGGACCGCACTGCGCGGCGACCCCAACACTTCCAGCATCGTGGACGATCAAGCCGGCCCGCTCTGGTATCGCGGCCTGGCCGGGGTGGCGCCCGCGGCACGTTCCGAGACCGTCGATGCAATCCTGGCCCACCATGGCGCGCGCCACATCGTGATCGGTCATACCACGACCGGCGGCGTGATCTGGCCGCGCCTGGCGTCTCGCGTCATCTTGATCGATGCCGGCATGAGCGCCGTCTATGGACGACACCTCGCCTGGCTGGAAGTCACTCGCGAAGGTCTGTTCGCCGGCTATCCCGGAGGGCGGCTACCCTTGCCGCGGGAGGATGCCGCGCGCTCGGATTACCTGGAGGCGGTCATCGCCCTGTATCCCGAGAACGCCGAACTGCGACAGCGTCGCGACCTGCTGCGCGCTGGACAAGGCGATACGGCATCGATCGAGCCCAGCGACAACAGCAAGCCACTGCTGGAACCCGCCGCAGCTACTTGCGGCATTTCCCGCTGATCTCGCGCGCGAACCGGGCGTCGGATTCGAGCGTGAGGTAGAAGCTTTCGAAGTAGCTGGCGACCGTGCGTCGCCGCCGCTGATTCAAGCGGCTCTCGTTTTCCAGTAGACCGAAGATCGCCTGGCGGTGGCCGAGAAATTCCCGACGCACCGTTTCCAGGGCATCGTTGTGGCGGCAGAAGCCGCGAAACAGGCGCTGGGTGACCTTCTTGATCGGCAACGACTCGTGCGGCACGGCGTACTGCGCATCGACCATGCCGGACGAGTCGAAGTCGTAGGGTACCGCAATCATTCCGTTCGAATTCATTCCGTTCGAAATCGCGCCGGTCGAGTTCGCGCCGGTCGACGCACCGGCGTGGGTGACGCGGACGTTGTGGCAGCACTCGTCTTTCTTCGGTCCGCTGAGGACCTCCCAGTCGGTGTTGCCGATCAAGTACTGGAACAGCATGAAGCGGCTGAGTTCCACGGAATCGAACGCACGCGGGGTGAAGGTGGCCTGGGGCGACGGCTTGCGACCATTGCGTCGCGCCATGTCATCGACGACTTCGATCAGGAACGCGAAATGTGGTCCATTCG